>NZ_JCACKS010000211.1:40719-43316 GCF_059505505.1 Pelatocladus sp.
AACAAGAAACTCCGAGCTTGAAACAAGAAACTCCGAGCTTGAAACAAGAAACTCCAAGCTTGAAACGTAACTTTTTTATTACGATCGCTCTATTTTTTGGTTTCCGTACTATTCTCAAGCACAACGTGCTTTATCCAATCAACTTGGACAGGTTTTTTCTCTGTTTGTATGAAACCACCCTGCAAGATTTGAATCAATTGATGTTTCTGCACAGTACCCAAAACACGATGAGGTGTAGATAAATCAGTCACTCGTTGTAGAGAGAGCCAAGCATAGCTATAAACTGGTAATTCCGAAATAGTATCTACATCTTCTCCGTGGTGAGGAGTGTAGAAATCAAGTAGGACTCCTGTTTTTCCTCCAGCTTTGACAAAATAGATAGAATGATTCTGCAAAATTTGAGCGATCGCAGGCTGTGCTAAAAAACTTCTCAGATCTGGATTATAATCACTCAAAAAGCCATGACTACCAACAACAGCCAAAGCTAACCAAACCGGAATCAACCAACCAGCCAACCAGTAGTTGGAATTCAGAAACTTTTTACCAAAGCGATAACGACCAATCCACACTAAAGGTAAAATCAAGCAACCACAGCCTAAAGCCAAACCAATAGTTGCATATTTGCGAAGATCACCACTACCCCAAATAAAAACTAAGCTACCTGTCAACAACAATAAAATAGCAATCACACCAAACCCATAGCTGAGATTGCGAGGAACTTTCTTGAGATAAGTTAATCTTGTCTGCTCATCTTTTCCTAATTCTCTAATCGACCTCTTACCATCAAAACCCACACTAGCCAGCCAGTCCAATCCTAAAGCCGCCAGCAATGCAATGAAAGGATATAAACAAAGGCTATAGTGAGGTAAACGAGTCGAGAAAATACTGATTTCAAAAAATAAAATTAATGGCAAACCAACCAATATTAATTGATAGCGATAAATAGGGCGACGACAAGTCAAAAATACACCAATAACAGCAAATAAAAACCAAGGAAAGACCTTGATAGGGACATTCCATAGATAAAATAAAACCCCATTATTGCCACGTTCTTGAGAACCTAGACGAAATACAAATTCTAATAATTCTTCTATAGTATCAATGCCGTAGAGTGAAAAATTTAACCACAGCCAAATTAATGTCGGAATTAAACCCAGCAAAAAACCTAAATACAACATAGGGTTTGTCAGATGACGATGACGGCGATGTTCCCTAATCAGATAAGGAAACAAAGCGATCATTGGCAAAAAAATCATAAAGCTTCTGACTAAAAAACCTAAACCAAAACAAACACCAACAACCAAGCTATAAACAGAGCGATATTGAGGATTTAATTCTGCTTTTAATAAAGCCAAAATTGCCAAAATTACCAAAAAAATCATTGGCACATCAGGTGTACCCAAACGACAGTATTGTAACCACAAAAATTCCACACTCAAAATTACAGCAGCTAACCAAGCAATTTTTTGATTTAATAAAATTTTGCCAATTTCATAGAGAATGAATATACTCAATACACCCAAAATCATACTTGGCAGACGCACACTAGTCTCACTGATACCAAATAGGGTGTAAGAACTGGCAATTAACCAGTAAAGACCTGGGGTTTTATGATGGGGTTGTGACCAAGGATTGATCCAATTACTTGAATCAAACATTTGACGCGATCGCCAAGCATAAAGTCCTTCGTCATGGGCCATCAAGCTACTATGACCAGAATTAGATAACAATAACGGCAGTATCCAAAATAACAAAGTTACGTAAGGAAAGCCTACCCAAGAACGAAAACGCTGCCACGCTAATTGATAATTTGGTAACTTAAATAACATTGAATTTTATTGTTTCGCGATTGGTAGATGTTTGATAGACTCACCTATTTTTTCAGACTGTTTCTAATATACGTATGGTGATACACAAATTTAGGCAAAACTTCTCCTAATCAAAGTCCTATGCTACTTAGACCAGAACAACGTACTAAACTTGACGCAGACGACGACAAGCAATTTTATTCATTTCCCCGCTTCGTCACTCATGTAGACGAAGGCTTTATTCAACAACTAACGGATTTATATCGCGATCGCCTCCAACACAACACACGTATTTTAGATATCATGAGTAGTTGGGTTTCTCATCTACCAGAAGAAATGCAATTTGAGCATGTGGAAGGACACGGACTCAACGCTGAGGAATTAGCACGTAATCCCCGTCTAGATCATTATTTTGTCCAAGATATCAACGAAAATCCTCGTTTACCACTTCCGGATCAAGAATTTGATGCTGTTCTCAACTGCGTCTCTGTGCAATATTTGCAATATCCTGAAGCAGTATTTTCCGAAATTTATCGCGTCCTCAAACCAGATGGGATTGCAATTATTAGCTTTTCTAACCGCATGTTTTTTCAAAAAGCTATCCAAGTTTGGCGAGATGCATCAGAAGGAACCAGAGTTGAATTAGTTAAAGGCTATTTTAACTCTGTACATGGATTTACTACCCCAAAAGTGATTGCTCGGCAATCAAATACACCAATTTTTCTTCAGTGGTTAGGTGCATCAGGAGGAGATCCGTTTTATGCAGTGATCGCTAGACGAGAGAATTAA
>NZ_JCACKS010000211.1:43416-52418 GCF_059505505.1 Pelatocladus sp.
GGGTGTAAGGGTGTAAGGGTGTAAGGGTGTAAGGGTGTAAGGGTGTAAGGGTGTAAGGGTGTAGGGGTGTAAGAATTTATGAAACGATGATTATTCAGTAGACCTCTTGCAAAAATATTTTTACCCCACCCTAACCCTCCCCGTTTACGGGGAGGGAACTAAATCTTCCCCCCGTGAACGGGGGGATTGAGGGGGGTTCATTCGACTTTTGCAAGAGGTCTAGTTAGTTTTACAGTCACCACTCATTGCTTTAGTCAGCATACCCTTACACCTCCACACCCTTGTCTCATAAAGTCTGATCAAAAAGTAAATTTTCTGCTACAAGCACTCAGAAGCCGTGATAATTGCCTTGAACGTTGATCATAACGGGAGTTAAACATGAATTTTCCTCGTGTCCGCAGGATTTTAGCTGTTGTGTTGCTGTCAGTTTTGTTACTGACTACAGCCTGTACTCCAAAAGAACCTGGACGTTTTGACCAGGTACAACAAGAAAGCAGTCGTCAAAAAACTGGTCAAGCTGTTGCTAAAAATGCAACCCAAGGTAGTGAATTTAACAAGTTTTTCCCTCCTGCTGGAGATGGGTACGAGCGTGTATATACTCAAGAGAAAAAGGGTTTTGCTGAAGCTAAGTTAAAAAAAGACGGTAAAGAAATAGCAATGCTGGCTATTTCTGATACTAAGAGTACACCCACAGCAGCAGCAAAATTTGCCAGCAGCACCAAGCAAATTGCGGGCTATCCAGCAGTAGAAGTTGGTACTACTCAAACTGCCATACTAGTCAACGATCGCTACCAAGTCAAAGTACTTTCTCGTTCACCATCATTTCAAGCGAGCGATCGTGAAACCTGGATCAAAAAATTCAACTTGGCTGGTCTAGCAAGACTGAAATAAAAGATTGTTATTTGTCTTTTGTTAATGACCAATAACTAAAATAAGGAGATTTTTGTGAGTAAACCGATTTTTGAGTTGGTAGACGAACTACCAACTAGTAACTTGACTGTTTCGATGTTGAACTCCCTGGATTTTGTCGCTCCTGGAGAATGGCAAAATGTAGTTGGTTTTGTCAACACTATTAAAACTGTGACTGGCGAAAGCGATGAAAGTCTTATTCAAGCGATCGGCGAACGAGCCATTTATCTTTACAATGATCGTTCCCAAGGCTACCAACGCGCCATGTGGTTGTATCAAACAGTTGATAGCACAGATAAAGCACTAGGCGCAGCTGCTTTGGCGAATAAAGTAGGAGAGAAAATTCCTCTGTTGGGGTTTCTCAACTCTGTTACTCCCAAAGCTGACAAAGCCCAAACTATTGATCTGTGTTTGAAATTAGTTACAGAGTTAGTGGCTTTTTGTAGCATCAACGGTATTCCTGGTGATAGCATTGGGGATTTTGTCGCGTCTTTAGGTGAGTATAGTGGTGAATCACTAATTCGGATGGTGGCTTTGGTTTGTGTTGATGGTTTGATACCTCTTGGCCCAGACTTCATCACCAAAGCCTTATCTACAATTAATCAAACCAATCCCCAAGAGTTGGAAAAAAATACAACTTTTCAAAATATTCAAGAGGCGATTCCAGGTCAAAGTTCTAGCAGCAAACTGAATTTTATTGGCGAAAGCTTTAACTCAGTTCAAGGTTGGATGAGTAACCTGGTTAATGCCAATAATTTGACGCCTCAAAAAGTAGTTAATAATTTGCAAACTTTTGTCGAAATAGCTGATGACAAATTAGATTATTTAGGAGCATTCCTTGATGTAGCGACAAATTACTACGAACATACAGGCACACAAACCCTTGCACGTCGCTTGATTGAGCGGGCTGTGGCAGAAATTTAGTTTGATAACTTTATGGGTAATTAGTAATTATTTCTATTACTAATTATCCTTTCCAAAATAATAATTCCTAAGAAAAAATATTATCAAAAAAGTAATTAATTAAACTGGAAAATCAGGGGTTGTATTCGATAATTGACACGACTAGCTAGGAGTGTTGTTTGTTGTTTGGATAAATCAACAAACTAACTAGTTGAAAGAGTTAATTAGACAACCCCAATGAATCAGCATCACATTGAAGTCACAGTTTCTGCCAGAAAGTTTAAAGACAATATTCGCTACATCCGAGATTTTGTTGCACCTGCAAAGTTGTGCGTCGTGATGAAAGCAAATGCTTACGGACATGGTTTAAGACAGTTAGCAACAACGGCTGTTGTAGCAGGAACAGATTATATTGGTATTTGCACAAATCCAGAAGCAACAACTATCCGTGATTTGGATTTGGATGTCAAACTCCTGCGTTTACGCATGGCGCTACCACAAGAATTAGAAGAATCCATACACCACCTGAATATAGAAGAACAGGTGGGAACAATGGAAGCAGCAGAGTATTTATCTGACGCAGGGGTGAGACGCAACAAAAAAATCCCCGTGCATATCAATATTGATACGGGGATGGGTAGAAGTGGTTTCTTCTCATCTGAGATTGAAGAATTAAAGAAAGTTTGTACATTGCCAGGTTTGTCTATTGTGGGAATTATGACTCATTTTGCCAGTGCCGACGGTAAACAACTGGCGTTTACAGAAAAGCAGATGGCAGATTTTTATCATGTTCGTACTGCTTTGAATGACTACTTACCGGAAAATGTACTAACTCATACTCACAATAGTGCTGCAACAGTGCGCCTGACTCCTAAATGTAATAGTTTAGTCAGGGTTGGTGCTGCTTGTTACGGGGTACGCACTTCACGAGACTTTGAAAACCCGCTAGAACTTAAACCAGTAATGTCAGTAAAAACCAGAGTAGCGCAAGTAAGGAAAATACCAGCAGGCAAAACTATTGGTTATGGCAGTTTATATACTGCTCAACGCGATAGTTTGATTGCATCTTTACCTGTGGGTTTTGGTGAAGGTTATCCGCGATCGCTCTTTAACAAAGGCATAGTTTTAATTCAGGGTCAGCGTTGTCCAGTGGTGGGACGAGTTTCGCTAAATATCACAACAGTAGATGTTACCGATCTACCAAAAGAAGTAAAATGGGGTGATGAAGTGGTACTCGTTGGTAATCAAGGTAACGAGGAGATTACCTTTGAAGAATTAGCAGATATGTTTCAGAGTGTACACACAGAAATCAACCTGATGGCTGGTTTTATGAACCAGGTAAGTTACTTATATTGATTCAGGTGATGTGCTTTTTCCCATCTTGGCACGGCCAATTAGCCGTGCTTTTATTATATTTAGGGAATAGGGAACAGATTGAAGAATATGTAGTTAATTTTGTTTAGATACCTAATCTACCAAAAAAAATTGCTTGTTAAATCCAATCAGCCAAATTCTTCTTGATACGAAAAAGATACGCAGTCTTTTTACTGGTTCAAAGTATAATTAGCGTATTTGCTTGGATAAAAAAGCTTTAAAAAAAGAAAATAATTACGCAATTAAACTTAAAAATCAAGTATATATTTTACTTTGAAATTCAATTATAAATTTTGCTCTATACATACTTAGAGTTTGGTAAGTTATTAACATACCTTAAAAAAAACTGTATTTAAGTCAATAAGGGGCAAAGTTGAGTTATCATCCACAAGGCATTCCTCCTCATGGTGGGCAGTTAATTAATCGCGTTGCTACACCAGAACAAAAAGAAATATTTCTTTCCAAAGCCGAGTTTCTGCCGCGCGTGCAACTTGATCAAAGAGCAGTTTCTGATTTAGAAATGATTGCGATCGGTGGTTTTAGTCCACTCACTGGTTTTATGAATCAGCAGGACTACGATCGCGTTGTTGCAGAAATGCGATTGGCTAACGGTACTGTGTGGTCAATTCCGATTACACTTTCTGTTAGCGAAGAAGTAGCAGCTTCTCTTACCGAAGATGGTTTGGTGCGTCTGGATAACTCTGAAGGCAGATTTATCGGGGTTTTGGAACTCACTCAAAAATATCGCTACGACAAACAACGGGAAGCAATCAACGTCTACCGCACCGATGAAGAAAAACATCCCGGTGTACAGGTAGTCTACAATCAAAGACCTGTGAATCTTGCAGGTGATGTGTGGTTATTAGAACGCGATCCCCATCCCTACTTCCCCACCTACCAAATTGATCCCGCAGAATCACGGCAATTATTCCAGCAAAAAGGCTGGAAAACTATTGTTGGTTTCCAAACTCGTAACCCCATCCACCGCGCCCATGAATATATCCAAAAATGTGCGCTAGAAACTGTAGATGGTCTATTTTTGCATCCACTCGTAGGCGCAACAAAAGATGATGATATCCCTGCTGACGTACGGATGCGTTGCTATGAAATTCTCCTAGAACATTACTATCCCGAAAATCGGGTAATTTTAGCAATTAACCCCTCAGCCATGCGTTACGCCGGGCCACGTGAGGCAATTTTCCATGCTTTAATTCGCAAGAACTACGGCTGTACTCACTTTATCGTCGGGCGAGATCATGCAGGTGTTGGTGATTACTACGGAACCTATGACGCTCAATATATTTTTGCTGAGTTTAAACCAGAGGAAATTGGTATTACGCCAATGATGTTTGAACACGCCTTCTACTGCACCCGTACCAAGCAGATGGCGACAACCAAAACCAGTCCCAGTAAACCAGAAGAACGTGTTCACCTATCTGGTACAAAAGTACGAGAAATGTTGCGTCGGGGCGAGTTACCCCCACCAGAATTTTCTCGCCCAGAAGTAGCAGCAGAGTTAGCACGGGCGATGAAAGTACCTGTTTAGGGAACGGGGACAAGGGATCGGGGAACAGGGATTGGGGATCGGGGAAAAGATTCTTCATTTTGAATTTTGAATTTTGTAGACGCGGAGCGTCTACTTACACCAAGTCGCTTACGCGCCTACCGAAGGTATTTTGAATTGTTTTGTCTGTCTTGTCCCTTTTTCCCCAATCCCCTTTTCCCTTTCCCCGATCCCCGATCCCTTGTCCCCTTTCCCCGACCCCCAATCTTTACACTACAGCCCTCTGCCCGATAAGCTTAATAAGCTGGTGGACTAAGGGCTGATAGCAATTATGAAGCGGCGAACGTTTTTCCAACGGTTTGGCTCCATATTAGCGGTAATGGGTGTAGCAGAGGCTGAGTGGTTCCAGTTAGGAACTCGTTATCAGCAGGCGTTAGCACAACCCAGTCCGCGTAAACTGGCTTTATTGGTGGGTATTAACCAATATCGCCAAATTCCAGCGCTGAATGGTTGTCTGGTAGATGTAGAATTACAAAAAGAGGTTTTGATTCACCGTTTTGGGTTCAAAGCTTCAGATATTTTGTCTCTGACTGACGAACAAGCCAGCAGAGAATTTATTGAATCTGCTTTTTGGGAGCATTTAATTGGACAAGCAAAACCTGGTGATGTGGTTGTCTTCCACTTTAGCGGCTATGGTAGTCGTGTCCACTTGGGGAACTCACCAGAAGCAGTGCAAAATGCTCTTGTTCCCGCAAATGGAATTGGAACAAATTCACAAGATCCAAAAACTGTCAAGTATTTATTAGAAGAAACCCTACTACTGATGCTGCGATCGCTCCCTACAGATCGAGTCACAGCAGTATTAGATACCAGTTACTATACTCCTGATAGTTTGGTAGCTCCTTTGCGAGTTCGTGTCTGTCAAACGCCACAGGAAGCGGTTTTAATAGATGCAGAACTCGACTTGCAAAAACAACTCCAAAAAAAAGCCACTACAGAACAGCTCGGAGTAGTATTGTCTGCAACTTCTGCTCCCAATCAAGTGGCACGGGAAATACAATATTCTGGTTTTAGTGCAGGATTATTTACCTACGCCCTGACACAATATCTGTGGGAAACAACACCAAAGCTCACAATTCCTGCATTTATCTCCCGTGTGGGGAGTACAATGCAGCAGTTGGGTAGCACACAGCAACCAGGCTTATTGATCGCCAAGAAAAATCAACAACGAGTCCAATTAATCGAGAACTTTTTCCCAGATACAACTAGTGCAGAGGGAGTCATCACTGCAACCGAAGAAGATGGTCAAACAGCACTAGTATGGTTGGCAGGAATTCCACCCCATGTATTGGAATACTATAGTGCAAATTCTCGGTTGACTCTAGTGAAGCCAACAGGTACAACTACAGAATTGATTCTGCGATCGCGTAGTGGTTTGACAGCAAAAACCCAGATTGTTTCTTTTGAAGATAAAACTTTTCCCCAAGTCGGACAACTCGTCCAAGAAGCAGTGCGAGTCTTACCCCGAAACATCGACTTAATAGTAGCTCTTGATGGAGAACTAGAAAGAATCGAACGGGTAGACGCTACTAGCGCCTTTGCTAGCGTCGCTCATGTGACGAGTATAGTTGCAGGAGAACAAACACCAGACTACTTATTTGGTAAACGTCCAGACAGCAAAAATAAAGACTTCATTGCTTCTACCTCATTCATGATCTCTCCTAGTCGCTATGGTTTGTTTTCTCCCAGCAGCGAGAAAATTTCCAGCACCTTTGGCGAAGCAGGAGAAGCAATCAAAGTAGCAATACAGAGGTTAAATCCGAAACTGCAAACCCTTTTAGCAGCAAAATTGTGGCGACTCACAGATAATGAAGGTTCTTCTCGCTTGAGTGTGAAGGCAAGTCTAGAGATAATTAGTGGTATCGCACCTCGCACAGTCATGCATCGCGAAACACTGCGAACGCACACTCAACAATCCACTAGCAAGAAATCAGCTAGTAATGAAATCGGACACATAGCCACTGTACCTCTTGGTAGTCGAGTACAGTATCGTGTGCAAAACATGGGCAACAGCCCAATATACTGTATGCTCTTTGGACTAAATAGCGCTAAGAATGCGATCGCTCTTTATCCGTGGCAAAAAGTTACAGGAAGCGATGAATCGCCAGAACCAAAGCTGACTAATATTACCATAGCTCCCGGCGAGACTTTGACTCTACCACAAACCACATCTGGCTTTGAATGGGTAATCCAAGGGCCACTTTCCTTTAGTGAAACCCAATTAATCTTTAGCACAGCTCCATTTACCCAAACCCTCGACGCCTTAAGAACTGCTAAACATCCCCGCGCCGATCAACAACGTATTCTCCCAATATTAAACCCGTTAGAAGTTGCCTATGCTCTTTTGCAAGACTTGCACAACGCCAGTACAGCAAAAGTTGATTCTAATACTATACCTGCTGACTCCTATGTATTAGATGTGAATCATTGGGCAAGTTTAGGCTTTGGATTACAGGTAGTGTAATTACGGAACACATAGCAAAGCAAAATAGAGACGTTGCAGGTGCAACGTCTCTATTTTTAGCTGACTTTATACCATTTTGGATTTTGGATTACTCTTCCTTGAAACCGCTTACCTTCGGTAGGCGCGTAGCCAATACGGTTAAGTTAAGGATTTTTCGTCATAATTTTGGGATTGTACCAGACGCGATATATCGCGTCTGATACAGGATTTAAATGTTAATCGATTTGTCTTATCCGAACCGTATTGGGCGCGTAGCGACTTCACAGAAGTAGCCACTCCGCGTCTACGTGTCTATAGATTTTGGATTGGGAAACTCTTTGGTGCATAAGAGTTCTTGAAAAGGCTAGTCCTACAGTATTGGATCGCGCTCTGATTTTTTGTCAAATCTTAAATTTAGAATTGCTGGGAATTACGGGGAAAGATTGTATAAAAATTTCATAAAACTTGTATAAAGATATTTTTTATACACTCAAATAATTATTTAGTCAAGGTAGTATCTAGCAAGTAAACTTTTGAGAGTTTTTACTTTGGCAAGTTATGAACCTGGAAAAGTTGTTAAATCTAATTCTCTTAATATAGAGAGGCTTTATATTTATAGCCATTTTCTAATTACATACAGGTAAATAATTCTTTGCTGAAAGTTAAAGCGCATTAATAATTTTTAATTTATTTTTGTAATTTAATTATGCATAAACAATTGTTTCTACGCAATCAAGGTAAACAGCAAAATAATAGCTGGAAATTCGAGGCTATTTTAATCATTGTACTATGCATTTTATTTTTATTGGTTGGCTTAATAGTAGCATCTAGAATAGAACCAGTATGGACAGATGAAGTTATGTTCACAGATCCACCCAATAATCTTTTTTTTGGTAAAGGGTGGATATCTACAGCATGGTATTATCAAACAAAAGAAGAATTTTGGGCAGGTAATCTACCACTCCATGAAATAATTCTTTACCACTGGCTCAAAGTTTTCGGCTTTAGTCTAACAGCAGTCAGATCGATTAATTATTTTCTGATAGTTGGCTCTGTGTTAATGCTCTGGCTATCTGTAATTAGACTCAAATTAATTAATTCACCTTGGAGCAGAATTACCTTAATTTGTCTGATACTTTCAAGTTCTGGTATTAGCTTTAGTTACAGTAGTGGACGTGCAGACTCTATTGCAATTACCGTTGCTTCAGCAGCCTTACTTGCATACACAATCACATCTCCTTGGTTACGTTGCGTTACTTTGGCATGTATTGGTATTTTAATTCCCATTGCAGGACTACAATTGTTTGCTTATGTAATCGTCCTTGGTGGAGTCTTGCTATTTTATTTGAGGAAATTATTAATTAAGGAATTTATCGCCCTGGGAATTGGAGCAGTTATCGGAATCATGTTTCTTTATACTCTCTACTTTACAAATGGAGTTTGGTTTAAATTTATTCTCTCAACCTTTGGTTCACAACATATACTAACAGGTCAAGTTGCTCAGGCAATTGTTCAAGGTGATGATGGAGGTATACTCAAAATTTTAAGCCTACAAAAAGTGTTCATTGTAGATTTTAGTACAGCACTCTTACATTTGCTGACATTAATTCTGGTCATTTATCAAATATTCAAGCGACAATTTAAATTTTACTCACCTATTTCTTTTGGACTTATAGGAGGTTTATTTATTCCTCTAGCAATTGTGATTGCTGGTAAATATCCTCATTACTATACCTGGATGGCGTTTATTCCAATGGCTAAGCTGTTATGCATTTAAATTGTGATGACAGCGTCGCCTTTATTTTTGAG
>NZ_JCACKS010000212.1:0-51074 GCF_059505505.1 Pelatocladus sp.
ACTGCATTGGGGCTACGCTCTACTTGGTCTTCAAATAGCTGATGCAGACATTTATCTAAAGGATAGTCAGCCTGAATATCGTTCCACTCTAACAATAACTGATGTCGTTCTACTTGTGTCAATAGCGGTAGTTCAGCCACCTGCTGCTGAGGATTAGCGACAATGGTTGTTAACAAGGTCTGCAAATGACCAGCCATCCGCACAATTGTGTCGCTTGTAAAACGATTAGTATCGTAACCAAATTTTATAAGCAACTCTTTTTTGGGTATTGCTGCCACAGTCAAAGGATAGTTTGTCTCTTCAAAATTCTCCACCTCCCTGACTGACAATAATTGACTTGGCTCTTCTGACAAGCTATCCATAGGATAGTTCTCAAACACCACCAAACTTTCAAATAAGGGGACTCCTGGTGGCACATCACTCATCCTTTGTACTTCCGCCAGAGTGCTATAAGCGTACTCCTGAAGTTCCGCTTGCTTTTGCTGCAATTTTTGTAGCCAAGGTATAATTAATTCTGATTTGGGGATGGATACTCGCAGTGGTAAAGTGTTAATAAACAATCCCACCATATTTTCTACCATCGGCAAATTAGCAGGACGACCGGAAAGTGTAACACCAAATAAAACTTCAGACTCTCCACTGTAGCGACTGAGTAGGATAGCCCAAGCTGCTTGGATCAAAGTTGATAAAGTCAGACCATACTGCAACCCCAAGGATTGCAATCCTTGAGTGGTTGCACGGGATAAATGAATTTCCTGTTCTTGATAAGTTGGTTGTACCCTAGAACCATTTACCTGGGGTCTGTCTACCATCAGTGAAGTAGGAGCAGTAAAGCTCTCAAGGGTTCGCCGCCAAAAATTTTCAGCAACAGACAAGTCTTGCTGTTTTAACCAAACAATATAGTCTTGGTAGGGACGAGGAGGAGGAAGATAGCAGCTTTGACCTTGATTTTCAGAGGTATAGAAAGTTAAAACTTCTTGGTAAATGATGGGTAAGCTCCAACCATCTAATATAATATGGTGCCGATTCCAGAGAAATTTATAGATTTGGTCAGATAGCCGAATTAAATGGCAGCGCATCAAAGGTGCTTGGTTAAGTTGAAACCCGGTTTGGCGTTCAGTTTGCAACAATGAATCTAAACGCTCTTGTTGCTCTGTAGGGGAGAAGTTGCACCAATCTTGATAGTTCCAGGGTAAATCCACCTGCTTTCGCACTACTTGTAGAGGCTGTTGACGCTTTTCCCAGAGGAAAAGCGTCCGCAACACTGAGTACCGCTCTACAACTTTTTCCCAAGCTCGCTGAAAAGCAACAATGTTAATTGGGGAGGAGATGGTGATCAGCGTCTGGGTGCAATAAACTCCTGAGTCTGGAGTATATATGCTATGAAAGAGCATCCCCTGTTGCATGGGGGAGAGAGGATAAATTGACTCTACATTTTTACTTTTTTGAGATTTTTCGGCTATCACGTGTTTTTATCCTCCCTTAGTCAATTTCCGCCAGAATTTCGTCTAGTTCTTGTTGATTTAAGTCCGCCACTGGAAAATCTGAGGGAGTGTATCCCCCAATCTCAGGAGACAGACAATGGTCAATCAGTTTTAGCAAAGCTTGGAGATATTTCTGAGCTAGTGATTCCACTGTAGAATGCTGATGGACGTGACGACTGTAGCTCCAGTTAACTTGTAACTGCCCTTCTAATACTCTGGCAGTAATATCTAATAAATGAGTACGATGTCCCTCCAGACTTTGATTAGATCCTTTAGACTCAGCAGCCAATTTCCAATCAACTCCAAGTAACTCTCCCTGGTCGAATTGACCCAAGTAGTTAAAACTAACTTCTCTTAAAGGTAGTGCGGCTATTTGAGAACAAATTTTTTGATCCTGACTCAGATAACGTAAAATTCCATAACCGATACCTCGTTGAGGAATGGCTCGCAACTGTTCTTTAATTGATTTGAGAGCCTCTCCCGGATGATTTTGATTTTGTAGTTGCAATATTACTGGAAATATGCTAGTAAACCAGCCTACTGTTCTAGATATGTCCACATCTGCAAATAAATCTTCTCGGCCATGTCCTTCTAGGTCAATGCAGACTGTAGATTTTTCTGTCCATTGTGTCAAAGTTTGCACTAATGCTGTCAGTAGCACATCGTTGATTTGGGTATTGTAGGCAGAGGGAACTTTTTGTAAGAGAGCGCGAGTTTGTTCTTTACTGAGAGAAACAGATACATTAACAGCACTAGCTACTGAGTTATTGTGTTTTCCTATCGGATCATCTACTGGCAAAGAATTTACTTCAGACCAAGGCTGCTTTAACCAATAATCTAATTGCGATCGCATTACCTCAGCTTGTCCATATTCTTGCAAAAGAATAGCCCAATCTTTAAAAGCCAAGGTCTTAGGTGGCAATTGTATAGTTTCTTGTTGTTCTAGCTGCTGGTAAGCTGTGAACAAATCTTCTAATAAAATCCGCCAGGAGACTCCATCAACGGCTAGGTGATGAATGATAATCAGTAATCGGCTAACGTAGTTATTACCTAATTTAAACAATACCACTGTGATCAACGGGCCCGCCGACAAATTTAGGCTAGTCTGTTGGGTATTTGCTATTTGCTCTAAACTTTGTGCCAGTTGTGATTCAGGAGTTTGGCATAAGTCGATCACTTGCAAAGGTAATATATCAGAAACTCCAGAGTTTATTTGTTGCCATTTACCATCCTCAAAGTTAAACCGCAGACGCAAAGCATCATGATGTTCTAGTAATTTACCAATAGCTTGGGACAATAACTCCGATTTCAGATGCGAGGAAACTTGCAGTAGTACCGATTGGTTAAAATGGTGAGGCTGAGACTGATTCTGCTCAAAAAACCAATGTTGAATCGGAGTCAGAGGTACAATTCCCGTAACTAAACCCTGTTGAGCCAATATCGATTTAGCAATATCAGCTACAGCAGCTAATTCAGCAAGGGTAGGATATTGAAATATCTGTCTGGGAGTGATTTTGATTCCTGCTTGACGAGCGCGACCGACTACTTGAATACTGAGGATGGAGTCACCACCAATTTCAAAGAATTTATCGTAGCGACTTACTTGCTTGAGTCCCAAAACATCTTGCCAAATAGTCGCTAAAATCTGTTCAATAGCTGTCTGGGGATGGACAAATTCTTGTTCTCGTGTCGGTTGTGCTTCTGGTACAGGTAAAATTTTACGGTCTACTTTACCATTAGGAGTTAATGGTAGAGCTTCTAAGCACACAAAGGCTGAAGGAATCATATAATCTGGTAATTTCTGCTGTAAGAAACGGCGCAGATCACTAATATTTGTTGATTGATTTTGTGTGACTAAATAAGCTACCAACTTTTTATTACTAGGGATATCTTCCCGCAGAATCACTACTGCTTGTTTGATTTGAGGATATGTCTCTAGAACTGCTGCAATTTCTCCTAACTCAATGCGGAAACCACGCAGTTTAACTTGATTATCGCTCCGACCGAGAAATTCAATATTGCCATCAGGTAAATACCTAGCTAAATCACCTGTTTTATACAATTTGCCATCCCCAAAGGGATGAGAAATAAATCTCTGGGCTGTTAATTCGGGTTGGTTGAGGTAGCCACGGGCTAGACCCTCGCCACCAATGTATAATTCCCCGATAGTACCAATGGGGACAGGCTGGAGATATTGGTTGAGAATATAGATTTGGGTATTAGAAATCGGTCGCCCAATACTTGGTGACTGAGTTGACCCCTTTGTCACTAAACTAAATGTAGAGTAGGTTGTGTCTTCCGATGGCCCATAAAGATTGTAAACGCGTTCAATATTTTCTTGTTGGTAAAGCTGTTGTGCTAGTTGATTTGATAAAGGTTCACCTGCGAGGTTAATTGTCCGCACACTACTCGGTATAGCTTGAATTTTCAGCAATTGCGCGATCGCAGTTGGAACAGTATTAATTAATGTCACCTTTTGAGCAGCCTTTATACTAGGTAAATCTAAGGCATTCTCTGCAATAATTACCTTACCTCCCCAAGCCAAAGGTACAAAAAGCTCAAAGATTGACAAATCAAAACAAATCGAAGTTGTAGCTAAAATACCAGCTAGTTCCTCACTAGTAAATATTTCTTTAGCCCAATACAGCAGAGCTACACTACTTTGATGTTCAATGATTACGCCTTTGGGTTTACCTGTTGAGCCAGAAGTATAAATTACGTAAGCAGAGTTGCGAGGATTAACCTGACTTATGGGACTTTTCTGACTCTCCAAGGAAATGGCAGTTTTATCTGTATCTAATGTCACTACATTAGCTGTAGTTTTAGGTAATATTGCCAACAACTTCTGCTGTATGAGCAGCACTGATACCTGGGAGTCAGCCAAAATCATTTCTAGACGCTCAGTTGGGTAGGCTGGGTCTAATGGTACATATGCTCCACCTGCTTTGAGAATTCCCAACAGTCCTATCACCATTTCTAGGGAACGCTCTACGCAAATACCTACTAGTACTTCTGGTTTTACACCTTTGGTTTGCAAATAATGAGCTAATTGATTAGCTTGCTCATTTAACTGGCGGTAGGTTAATTGTTGATTTCCAAATATTACCGCTACTGTATCAGGACTACGCTCTACTTGCTGTGTAAATAACTGATGAAGGCATTTGTTTTGAACATAATCAGCTTTGGTGTGATTCCATTTCACCAACAACTGATGCTGTTGTGCATCTGTAAGCAGACAATGCTGTTCATATAGTTCTGACGATTGACTGGCCATTGCTGTCAGAGCTTCCCGATAATATCCACCAATCATTTTGATCTGTTCTTCACCTAATTGGTTGGCATCGTATTTCAGAGTTAACTCTACTTGCGAAGAAATGGGATGGAGACTAAAATTTGCTAGTAAAGTGAAGTTGGTTTGATTAAAAAACTTTCCACCTAATATTTCTAAATCTTTAACGTTTATGATGCTTTGGTAAACGTGGAAATGAACAAAGTTAAACGCAGTTTCAAACAACGGCTGTCCACCAAAAGTCCGTTGCAATTCAGCTAGGGGATATCTTCGTAAATGCAAGCATTCCCGTTCAGTATCGAAGGTCTGACGCACTAGGTCTATCCAACTGCCCCCAAGGAGTTGTAAACGCAATGGTAAAGTATTGAGAAATAATCCTAATACTTTTTCTCCGTCAGTATCCTCTAATCTGCCATTAGATATCAAACCTGTGAGAATATCTGTCTGGTTAGTTAATAAACTCAATACCCTAAAATGAGCGGCTAACAAAACACTTTTGAGGGGTACTCCCGTCGCTTTACTGAGCTGTTTTAAACCTTGAGAAACCCCAGAAGATATGGAAACTGACAACTCCCAATTTTTATTAGCATGGTTCGATTCCGACCACCGTGGCAGTTTAGTAATAGTAATATCGCTGAGTTTCTGTTGCCAATACCCTCGGTACTCTTGAGATTTCAGAGTTATTTGCTCTAATGCTACAAAATCTCGAAAGGTAATGGTGGGTGGTGCTAACAGAGGCAGAACTTTTTTACCGAGAAGATACAGATATTGTTGCAATAATTCAGTTAGCAATGAGGCTACACTCCAGCCGTCAAGAATAGAGTGATGAAAGCTCAAGGTCAAATTAAAGGTTTCAGAAGTGCGGCGATGCACATGAAAGCGCAGTAACGGCGGAACATTCCAATCAAAATGCCGTGTTTTCTCTTGTTCAATCCAAGTATCCAGAGCTACTTCTTGTTCAGTAGTCGATAAATGACTTAGATCATCTAAGTTTAAGGGAACATCCACTTGCTGATGAACTAGTTGTAGTGGCTGTTGGTAATTAGTCAGAGCAAAGCTAGTACGTAGCACTGCATGACGATTAACTACTTGTTTAATGGCACTGTGTAAAGCTTGGAGGTTGAGAGTGGCTCGAATGTGATAAGTAAAGACATCGTGGTAGATCGGAACGTTAGTACTATACTCACTGTGGAAGATCATCCCTGCTTGTAGTGCCGCGAGTGGATAAGCATCCTCCACACCCTGTGGTAGATTTAGACGCTGCTCTTCAGAGATCAGGCTGAATGCTTCTGTCTTCTGTGTGGTTAAAGAACTAAGTTCACTGCTGACTAAACTAGCCAACTCTTGAATTGTTTGATGTTGTAATAGCTGTAGTAGGGAAAAATCGAAACCAATTTGCCTAGCTTTGGCGATCGCCTGGATACCCCGAATTGAGTCTCCCCCTAGTTCAAAGAAGTTGTCGTGGATACCCACCTGTTCAATCCCCAGAACTTCAGCCCAGATCAGAGCTAACATTTCCTCAATAGGAGTACATGGCGCGACAAAGGTATCTGCTAACTCCAGACGGATTTGTTCGGGAGACGGTAAAGCACGACGGTCGATTTTGCCATTGGCCGTCAGTGGGATGGTATCCAACATGACAAAAGCATTTGGCATCATGTACTCTGGTAGATGCGTTTCTAGATAACTACGCAGTTGGGGTATGAGTTGACGGTTCAGCTTTGGCTGTAAAGGTTGGTTGGCATAAAATCGCGCCTCACGCTTGGCTTGCTTCTTGCTGGGAGCAAATACTCTTAGAGGGACTTGCCCCTGAGTTTGGCGTTGCACAAAAATAACATCATAGTAGTCTAAAACACTGCTATCTGACCAAGTAACAACTACAGAATAAGATAAAGCCTCAGCTAGAGCATAAAATTCATGGGGTTCTACTCCGGTTTCTGGAGCGATCGCATTTATGACTGCACGTAATTGGCTGGCTGTCTGGTATTCCTGGGGATTTTTCAGGAATTCTGCGCTCTTTAAGGCTGTAACTAATCGTGCATTAGATATGCGTGTAAACCCCAGTACTTCAGGTTGTGTATCTACTAGCAAATGTCGCACCGCAGACAATGTGAGTTGTTGGTTGTGCCAATCTATCCACTGAATATTCTGGGGGACATCCATCGCAGTTCCCACATACAGTAGGACGTTGTAGCGAAATTGAGTCAGTTCATTGTGGTGCTGACCTTGCTGTAGCTGAATCTGCACATGAGTAATTTGGGGAAAACGCTGCTGAATAGCCGTAAAGAAGGCTGGGTCAATGAGCAGTTCATTCTCTTGGGCAATTTGCCTCTGCACACGCTGTTGCCACTGGGCTACAGATAGATCAGGCGGAGCTTTATGCAGATCTACAGAGGCGTGGAAAGCTTCCAGTAATTGCAGATTTCGCACATCTCCCAGGAAAATACAGCCTCCAGGGGCAACCGCATTCACTGCACTTTCTAAGACCCGCAACAAATAATCAATATGAGGAAAGTACTGCACAACCGAGTTGAGGATGATAGTGTCAAATCCTTGTGCCTCTAAACCCTCAAAATTATCTGCTGCAAGTTGTAGTAGATTCACATGATCTAGGTTTGATCCTAGTTGGCTCAATTGCTGCTGAATGTAGTTTAGTGCTACAGGTGAGATGTCTGTACCCCAATAATGGCAACAGTGGGGAGCAACTTGAAATAATATTAGTCCTGTGCCGCAACCAATTTCGAGGACTCGCTTTGGTTGCTGGGCCAGAATTGTCTCCACTTTGTCGTTGAGCCAATCACGCATTTGTGTTGCTGGAATGGGCTGGTCTGTGTAGCTGCTGTTCCAACCAACTATATTAAATACCGGGTCTGGCTCTACATTAACTTGACTGTAAGTCTGGTTGTAGAGCATCTGCCATTGCCATACTTGTTCGTCGAATAACTCTACTTCTTGGTTATGCTCAACAGAAGTGCTGGATTGAGAATTCTGGACGATGTAAGCAATCAGACTTTTATTTCCAGTTTCTGCCTCGTGAGCTAGGACTACAGCCTGTTCTACTGCTGGGTGCTGGCTGAGTACAGTTTCAATTTCTCCTAATTCGATGCGGAAGCCACGAATCTTCACTTGGTTGTCGATGCGACCAAGATATTCAATATTGCCATCACTTAGATAGCGAGCTAAATCTCCAGTTTTATATAATCTACCCTGACCAAAGGGATTAGAGATGAATTTTTGGGCAGTTAATTCTGATTGATTGAGGTAGCCACGAGCTAACTGCACACCTCCAATATGCAATTCTCCCGCTATACCAACAGGAACTGGTTGCAGATATTGATCGAGGATGTAAATCTGGGTGTTGGCAATGGGACGACCAATGGGAATTATCTGCTGTTGAATCTGTGGTAAACAACGCCAATATGTAACATCAATTGCTGCTTCTGTTGGGCCGTAGAGATTGTGTAGTTCGCAGTTGAAACGCTCAAAGAAACGTTGTGTCAGTTCATAGGGTAGTGCTTCTCCACTACAAATGACTTGCTTTAAGCAACTGCAATCTGTTAACTCTGATTCTTGCAGAAACACTCGCAGCATTGAAGGCACAAAATGGATAGTAGTAATTTGCTGCTGTTGTATCAATTTGATTAAGTAAGCACTATCTTTATGTCCTTCAGGTTTCGCCACTACCATAGTTGCGCCTGCTAATAACGGCCAAAAGAATTCCCACACTGAGACATCAAAACTGAAGGGAGTTTTTTGGAGAATGCGTTGGCTTTGCCCACCGTAGGTATTGCTTGGTGTTAACTGATAAGTATCCTGCATCCACAGCAAGCGATTACTAATACCTTTATGGGTATTCATTGCTCCCTTCGGCTTACCTGTAGAACCCGAAGTATAAATTACATAAGCTAGATTCTCCCCTTTGACTCCACTGTTGAAATTGTTCTGATTTTCTTGAGCAATAACTTGCCAATCTGTATCCAAAGACACCACGATTGCCTGATGCTCTGGTAACAATTGTGTGAGCGATCGCTGGGTGAGCAACACTTTCACCCCTGTATCTTCAAGCAGATAACTTAAGCGTTCTGTTGGATAACTAGGGTCTAATGGCACATAAGCTCCCCCTGCTTTGAGAATTCCCAATAGTCCTACGACCATTTCTAGAGAACGCTCTATGCAAATACCTACTAGTACCTCTGGTTTCACCCCTAGTTTTTGTAAATAATGAGCTAACTGATTAGCTCGCTCATTCAACTGTTTATAGGTTAATTTTTGGTCTGCAAATACTACTGCTACTGCATCTGGGCTTTGCTCTACTTGCTCTTCAAATAACTGATGGATACATTTGTCTTGGGGATATGGAATGGCTGTATTATTCCATTGTGTCAGTAACTGGTCACGTTCTGCGGTGGTGAGGATGTCAATTGCTGACAATTCGCAATCAGGATTTGCTGTAATAATTTCCAGGATTTGCTGAAAATGCCCCGTCATTCTGTGGATAAAATCTGTATGAAAGGCATCCTTAGAGAAAGTTACAGCCACAGAAGTATCTTGAGCATCAATTTCAAAAACTAATTGAAAATTGTTTAACAAAGAACTACGACTACACAATCCCTGTTGTATGAGAGCAATATCCAAAATTGCTGCTGGATTTCCACCTCTAGCCAAAAACGTTTCTATCAGAGTGTCTACATCATAGTTTTGATAACGATACCCTTCTTGCAGATGATTACGGGTTATTTGGAGTAAATCTTTAAATGTAATAATTTTTTGGTGGTGAAATTGGGAGAATATCAGGCTATCAGATTTGTCTAGGTTCAAAGCTCCCGTGGCTATAACAAATTCTTCTTGAGTCGTATATTTAAATATTAAAATTTTAATAGCTGATAGATATAAAGCCAGTTTATTAACAGAAGAATTAGTAGTTAACTTGTATATTCGATTACGTGACTTGGCAGGTATAGCAGTAATTATTTTATCTTTATTTTTTGTTTGCTTCTGAGTTACATTGTTAATATTAAATAAAGGTGTGACTGCCTGGATTTCTCGAATTTGTCTAATTTGATAATCTATGGCAACAAGATTTGCTTTCCTCACTTCCATAAATTTCTCCATAAATGGTGTTGCATAATAAAGCTATCAATAATACATAAGTTGGCGTGTATAGTTCAATATATTATTGAGCTAAATTAAATAGTCAATTATTTGTTGGGTTAGAACAGTAGTAACTACCGGAACCATAGAGATTCAATTTACACCATAAGCATTTGGGACACAATAAGTCATTAACAACAAATTGCATCTATTTTTCACGATCTGATGAAAGTAACAGCCAGAATGCTTATATAAATAGAATTTCATACATTTAATTTATTTGTAAAATTTTTTAATAGGAATGCGATCGCCACTTTTACTCATGCAATATTTTATTTTTCATAAATACTTTAGTAATTAGCCTCCTTACTCATGCTAATCGAATTACTAGCTATTGTTCTTTTAGTTTGAGTATAAATATTCTTCAAACCACGCTAATTCTAGCATAATAGCGATTTCAACTATGATAATTGTGAGCAATTATTTAAGGACAGTTAAGACAGTTAAGACAGTTAAGAGAATAGTTAGCTTTAGTTAAGACAGTTAAGACAGTTAAGACAGTTAAGATAAAATAATCTATTTGCTATTTCATCTTTACTCTAATAGTGTAGTTATGTTAAAACATTATAAAGTTCAAGACTACCCATAGAATTAAGTAATAGCGTTAAGTTATGTATAAATATATATAAAAAATTAATAGTAAAATTTATATTCTTTTCTACAAAGAGCAGTTTATTCAGTAGGCAATACTATAGACTTGATGTTAGATGACAGACGAATGAGTAGTCGGGCAAGCTTTTTCCGTAAACAGTTAAAAAGACATTATGAAAATATTCAGGTAGAAATAAAATTGATTATTTAGTCAATAAAGCTTGAATCAATTGTCAAAAATTAAGATATATGGATATACCTCAGAACAGAAAACTAGCCGAAACTTATTTTCATAAAGAATCTTGTGGTGAGCATTTTCAAGAAGAAATTCTCAAAAGTTCTATATATTTTGGTGGACAATTAGAAGAGAATTTGCAAACTCTTCCAAATGTACTAGCTGATGCTGCCAAACATGAAAGCAAAGGAATTACATACATCCAAAATGATGAAACAGAATATTTTCAAAATTATAAAGATTTATATAAAGATGCTCTAATTATTTTAAATGGACTTTATCAGTGCGGACTCAAGCTAGGAGATAAAGTCATATTGCAAATTGGCAGAAATCAAGATTTTATTCCCGCACTCTGGGCTTGTTTTTTAGGTGGAATCATTCCTGCACCTCTGAGCGTAGCGCCTAATTATGATCTAGAAAACGCCGCAGTCAAAAAACTTTACAATGTCTGGCAGATTTTAGATAAGCCTATTATTTTATCGGATTGCGAGTTAATTAGCGATATAGAAAAATTAGCTACTCAACCTGATCTAGAGGGATTGCGAGTAGTGTCAGTCAATAATCTACGAACTAATCAATTTTTATCAAATCAACAGTCAGATGTAATTGTTGATCTTGCACCACAAGATCCGGCGTTGTTACTCTTCACATCTGGTAGTACAGGTCTTCCCAAAGGTGTGATGTTGACTCATTGCAACCTCTTATCCATGTCCGCCGGTACGGTGCGGATGAATAATTTTACTCAGCAAGAAGTTACACTAAATTGGATGCCCTTAGACCATGTGGGCGCGATAGTATTTTTAGGAATTATGGCTATGGATTTGGCTTGTGATCAAATCCATGTACCAATTGAATTGATTTTGCGTCAACCACTCAAATGGTTAGATTTGATTCAAAAGCATCAAGCTACTATTTCTTGGGCGCCCAACTTTGCATTCTCCTTAATTAATCAACACAGCGAAGAACTTAACGATTCTTGCTATAACCTCTCCTCAATGAAATTTTTAGTGAATGCAGGAGAACAAGTTTCAGTCAAAACGATTTGCTCATTCTTAGAACTTCTGGAAAAACATCAATTACGAGATAGAGTAATTAAACCAGCCTTCGGAATGACTGAATCTTGTTCTGGAATCACTTGGTCAGCAGGTTTAAGCAAAGATGAATTAACACAAGAAAATAGTTTTGTCTCTCTGGGACGACCTATTTTGGGAGCGACTATTAGGATTGTTGACCAGCAGAATAATATTTTACCAGAAAACGAAATTGGCAGACTTCAGATCAAAGGCCCTTCTGTAACCGAAGGATATTACAATAACCCAGAACTCAATCAAGAAGTTTTTCAAAATGGAGGTTGGTTTACTACAGGAGATTTGGGTTATCTATACAATGGGGAATTATTTATTACTGGCAGAGAAAAACAAGAAATTATTATTAACGGTATTAATTACTTTGCCCATGAAATTGAAACAGCGATAGAAGAATTAGATGGTGTAGCTATTTCCTACACAGCTGCTTTTGCAGTTTTTGATCAAAATAGAGAAACAGATTTATTAATTATTACCTTTAGTCCCGAATCAAATAATTTTGAGCAGTGGGTGAAATTAGTCAAAAAAATTCGCAGCCATTTGACACAAAAGGTGGGAATTGCGGCTACTCATGTGATCCCCTTAGAAGTTGATATAGTTCCAAAAACATCTATTGGTAAGGTACAAAAAGCTAAATTAAAAAAAGATTTTACCCAGGGATTATTTAGCGATCGCATCCAAAAAATCAATGAATGTTTAGCGAGCGATCGCAGCAAAAATCAAACTTTACCTCAATCTGAAACTGAACGTCAAATCGCAACAGTTTGGTGTGAAGTTTTGCAACTGACATCAGTTGGTTTACATGATAACTTCTTTGAGTTGGGAGGTCATTCTCTCCATCTAATTCGTCTACAAAACGAACTAGAAAAACTTTTTCATCGCCAGATACCTGTGGCTGAAATGTTTAAAAATTCTACAGTTGCCACACTAGCTCGTTTCTTAACTGAAGAATCAGATTCTACCACAAACATATCACAAAAGAGCCGCGAGCGTGCCGAAAATCGTTCGCGTCGTAGTCATGAAACTCATGACATTGCCATTATTGGCATGGCTGGGAGATTTCCTGGTGCTAACAATCTAGAAACCTTTTGGGAAAATCTCAAAAATGGTATCGAAACCATATCTTTCTTTTCGGAAGCAGAATTACTCGAATCGGGGGTTGAACCTGAACTGTTCAATCAGCCTAACTATGTCAAAGCTAGACCAATTATTGACAACGTTGAATGTTTTGATAGCGAATTTTTTGGCTACACAGATCGGGAAGCAGAATTACTCGATCCCCAGCAGCGTTTACTACTGCAATCTAGCTGGGAGTGTTTAGAAAACGCCGGCTATAATCCTCACTCCTACCAGGGAGCGATCGCGATGTTTGCTGGGGCTAGTATGAACACTTATTTGATTAATAACTGTTATCCCCATCGCGGTCAATTAGATGCTAATGATGAGTTGCAACCCTTCACATTAGATTCGCTGGGAGGGTTTCAAACGATGGTGGCTAACGATAAAGACTATTTGACAACGCGCATTTCCTATAAACTGAATCTGCGTGGCCCTAGTGTTAATATCCAAACAGCCTGTTCTACCGGATTAGTGGTTGTGCATATGGCTTGTCAGAGTCTGTTGAGTGGAGAAAGTGACATGGCTCTGGCTGGAGCTGCTTCCATTAACTCTCCCCAAAAGATAGGTTATTTATATCAAGAAGGGTTGATTGTTTCTCCTGACGGTCATTGTCGCGCCTTTGATGCTCAAGCTGAAGGGACTATTTTTGGTAGTGGGGTTGGGGTTGTCTTGCTGAAGCGATTAGAAGATGCTCTAGCAGATAACGATCATATCTATGCTGTCATCAAGGGTTCGGCGATCAATAACGATGGCGGGACAAAACTGGGATTTACAGCACCGGGAGGAGAAGGTCAGACTTCAGTAGCAGCCGAAGCCCTAGCTTTTGCAGGAGTCGAAGCTGATACTATTGGTTTTGTAGAAGCTCATGGTACGGGTACAAAACTCGGAGATCCCATCGAAGTCGATGCTTTAGCCAGAGCATATAGTGCTGCTGATCAGGGAGAGTGTGCTTTGGGGTCTGTGAAGACAAATATCGGACATATGCAAATCGCTTCCGGAATTGTCGGTCTGATTAAAACTGCGTTGGCTCTTAAACATCAAATTATTCCCCCGACTCTCCACTTCCAAACACCCAATCCCCAAATTGATTTCTCCAAAACTCCCTTTTACGTCAATACCCAAGCGATACCCTGGACTGCAAAACAACGAGATGGTAAAGAACTACCTCGACGCGCCGGGGTTAACTCTTTAGGAATTGGTGGCGTCAATGTCCATGTTGTGCTAGAAGAAGCTCCCAGCATCATTCCTCAGCAGCATGACAGCCAGCGTCCCCACCATTTACTCACACTGTCTGCCAGAACAGAACAGGCTTTGGTAGACTTGGCGAACAGCTATGCAGAATTTCTCGAAAATCATCCCGAAAGCGATATCTGCGATGTTGTCTTCACAGCCAATACTAGCCGAGTTCACTTCCAAAATCGTTTAGCGGTGACTGGTTCTCAAACTGGTGATTTGATCACTAAATTGCGTCAGTTTGGACAGTCAGATCAAGAGTCAATCATTCACGCTCAAATTGATGAAAAGCAGCCTCCTAAAATTGCCTTTTTGTTCACAGGACAGGGTTCTCAATATGCGGGAATGGCTCATCAACTTTATCAAACCCAACCAACTTTCCGGCGAACTTTAGACCAATGTGAAACAATATATCAAGAATTAACTGGTCAATCTTTACTGGAAGTTATATTTGCTAATTCTGATGCAGCTTTAACTCATACATCTTATACCCAACCAGCATTATTTATTGTTGAAGTCGCACTAGCTCAATTGTGGCATTCTTGGGGTATTCAACCGACTGCTGTTTTAGGACACAGTTTGGGAGAATATGCTGCTGCTTGTTTTGCAGGAATTTTTGATATTGAAAGTGGCTTAAAACTAATTATACGGCGAGCAAATTTAATTGGTGAATTACCCGCAGAGCAAGGAGCGATGGCGGCGATTTTTGTTGATGAAAAATCTGTGCGCCAAGTGTGTGAGAATCAGGGGATTAAAGTTGCGATCGCAGCGATCAATACAGATCAGCATACAGTCATTTCTGGCGAAAAAGAATTAATTAAACAACTGTGCGAACATTTTACCAACATCGGAATTAAAGTTCGTCAACTCAAAGTTTCTCATGCGTTTCACTCACCACTCATAGAACCTGTCTGCGAAGAATTTAAAAATACTCTGCGGGAAATTAAGTTTACCAAACCTCTAATTCCTATTATCTCCAACTTAACAGGAGAAATTGCTGATGACAGCATTGTGACTCCTGAATATTGGATTCAACATTTGTTGCACACTGTGCAATTTAACCAAGGAGTTCTGTCTTTACAATCTCTAGGATGTGATACTTTTATTGAAATCGGTTCCCAACCTGTTCTACTAGGAATTGTCCAATCATCAATAGCTTTATCTAACTCTTTAAGCTTACCGAGTTTGCGCTCAGGATTTTCTGACTGGGAAGTTTTACTAGAAAGTCTGGGTAAGCTTTATGTACGCGGTGTAAATATAGATTGGTTTGGCGTTGAGCAAGATTATCAACCCAGAAGATGCGCTTTACCAACTTATCCTTTTCAGCAACGCCGACATTGGATTCCCTTAAAAACTCAATTATCAACTGCATCAAAAGAATCGCATATTGTCAAGATGCTATCTCAAAAAGATACAAACAATTTGATGCAGACTCTACTAGAAACAGGGAATTATTCGCAAGCCGAAAAACAAACTGTATCAGCAATTATTCAACAATTAATTAATCTACATCATCAAAGCACGAATAATTTTAATCTTAAGAATTTACTCTACAAATTAGAATGGCTACCTTATGCTTTATCTTCAAAAAAAATACATAATTTAGAAAAAATTACAACTGATTTAGATGCTTATTTGGGAGAACAAATAAAATCTGCACAATTTACAGGAGTTTCTCTAGCGTTTGCGGAGATGGAAGAACTGAGTGCAGACTTTATTGTCAAAGCTTTAAAAGATTTGCAATTATTTCAACTCAATACTATTCTTTCTCCTGAAACCAGTTTTCGTGAAGCTGGTATGAAAGAAGAGTATAGATTGCTATGGGATCATTGCTTAAAAATATTAGCAAAAACAGGAATTTTAGAAAAGCACGGTGCTGACTGGAAAATTATCAGTGAAGTGCGACAATCTCAGCCTGATGTCATTATAGATAGTTTGATTTCTCAGTATCCAAATGCACTTATAGAACTAACATTCTTTAGGCGAGTTGCTACTAACTTAGCAGCAATACTTACAGGTAAAATTGCTCCTTTATCTATCTTGTTTCCACAAGATGGACAAATTGGTGCAGCCGAGTTTTATAAAAAAACATCTTGGGCAAAAATTCTCAACCTGACTATTTCTCAAACAGTTGAACTTTTATTATCCAACTATTCGTCATTAGAACCACTTCGCATTCTCGAAATTGGCGCAGGAACTGGAGGAACTACCCATGAAATTCTCAAAGTTTGTACTTCTCACCAAATTACCTATACATTTACTGATGTTTCGCCATTCTTTCTAGAGACTGCTAAAGATACTTTTGCTCAATTCCCCTTCATAGAATACAAAGTTCTGGACATAGAAAAAGACCCAGCATTGCAAGATTTTTCACCCAGCACTTATGATTTAATTATTGCGGCAAATGTATTACATTCGACGCGGGATTTACAAGCAGAAACCTTACCCCACATTCGCAATTTACTGCGTCCTGGTGGACATTTGTTACTTCTAGAACTGACAAATCAGTCCCGATGGATTGATTTAATATTTGGTGTAGCTCAAGGTTGGTGGCGATTTAGCGATCGCCATCTCCGCCCAGATCATCCCATTATTACAGCATCGACTTGGCAATCTATCCTGTTAGAATCTGGTTTTGCTGAAGTTGAATTTGTTTCTCCTGACCAAAAAATTGGTAGTGCTTTATTCCAGCAAAGTATTATTGTTGCCCAAAATACCGAAAAAAACAGTGATATTTCGGGAGATTGGTTAATTTTTACCGATAAAGCCGACAATCTAGCTCTAGCAATTCAAAAGCAACTCAACAAACATCATGGCTGTTGTGCGATCGCTAATCCCGAAAATAGTTCTGAACTAAAAACATGGCTAGCTACTTCTTCATCTGTGCGTGGAATTATTTATCTTTTGGATGCTGATCACAACCATCAATATGAATCAACTTTATTTAATCGCTGTAGCTATTTTTTGAATTTGCTCCAAGCGATTAAAAACATACCATCACCTCCTAAATTATTCCTTGTCACCCAAGGTGGTCAACCCTTTGGACTAGAGCAACCATCTTTCGTGACTCAATCTCCTCTTTGGGCGTTGGGGCGCGTTATGGCTCTGGAAGAACCAGAATTATGGGGAGGAATGATTGATCTCGACCCCCATGCAGATATTACTCAAAATACCAACCTTTTATTTTCAGGACTGACAAACTCAGTTACAGAAGACCACCTACTCTTCCGCAACGATCAGACTTATGTAGCGCGTCTAGTCTCAGTAGAATCTCTACCGACCAAACCAGTCACTATCCAAGCTCAGGCGACCTATTTGATTACAGGAGGTATTGGTCATTTAGGGTTACAACTTGCTCACCATCTAGTTGATTTGGGTGCGAAACATTTGATTTTGACAACACGCCGTCAGTTTCCCTCAAAAACAGAATGGGAGTCAAACACAGAATTTGCAGAAATTATCCAAAATCTGAAAATTTTAGAACAAAAGGGAGCATCTGTAGAAATTTGTCAAGCAGATGTAGGAAATTTTGAGCAAATGTCCCGCATTTTTGCTAACATCCAAAAAACATCTTATCCGCTACGGGGTGTTTTTCATCTCGCCGGAATATCAGGACGCAAAGCAAGATTAAGCGAATCTACATTAGATGATCTCGAAGAAGTTTTTCAAGCTAAAGTTCGCGGTTCTTGGAATTTACATCAGTTATCTTTAGAAACTAAATTAGACTACTTTGTATTGTTCTCTTCCGCAGGTGCAATTTGGGGAGCGAAAGAACAAGGTTTATACGATGCTGTTAATCATCTGATGGATGCGTTAGCTCATTTACGTCGTCTGCAAGCATTACCAGCTACTAGTTTAAATTGGGCATTGTTGGCTGGAAATGGCATAGTTTCCCAAGAGTATGAAGATTGGCTTAAACAGATTGGTTTGAAGAAAATTAATCTAGATAAAGCTTTTGAAGCGATGGATGATATTATAGGATCTGGCGAAACGCAGATTTTATTAGCTGATGTGGATTGGACACAGTTCAAAAATATTTATCAATTTCAAGGTAAGAAACCACTACTAGAAAAGTTAGGGAAATCGCAAGTTTCAGCAAAATATATTCAACAATTAAACTCTAAACGCTATTTTTTAGAAGATATACCACCAGGAGAACGTCGAGAAAAATTATTAGAATATGTTGGAAAGCAAATAGGGATAATTCTAGGAATTAAACAGATACCTGATTCGGAACAAGGATTTATAGAAATGGGTATTGACTCTTTGCTTTCTATTGAACTCAAAAATCGTTTAGAAAAAGGACTAGAAATAAGCTTACCCGCTACTTTAATATTTGACTTTCCTAATATGAGACAATTAACTGATTATCTAATTGAGCAAGTTTTTAGTTGGCAAGTAAATACTAATGTGGAGACAACTGTTGATGTTGTAGAAGTTAATGAAGATTTAATTTTGCAAGAACTGGCGGATTTAGAAGCTTTTCTAGGTAATTCTTAACCATCGCAATTACAAAAACTAAGAGTGTGGGGTGTAGGGTCAAACCTTTAATTCATAATTAATTCAGGTTTATGGATATATCAGATAACGACAAATCAATCCAAACAAGAGTCTTTAAAGCACTCAACGAAGCAAAAGAGAAATTAAAGGCTGTTGAAGCTAAACAAAGCGAACCTATCGCAGTTGTGGGTTTGGGTTGTCGTTTTGGGAAAAATGTTTCCACTCCTGAATTATTTTGGTCTTTTCTCAAAACTGGTGGAAATACGCTCACAAATATACCTAGCGATCGCTGGAATACTTCTGATTTTTATGACTCAGACAGAAGTAAACCTGGGAAAATCTATGTTTCTCAAGGTGGTTTTCTCGATGATGTTTCAATGTTTGATCCGCACTTTTTCGGGATTGCACCACGAGAAGCTTTGCATATTGATCCCCAGCAACGGTTACTCTTAGAAGTTGCTTATGAAGCTTTAGAAAATGCTGGAATGGCTGCACCTACCACTAGAATTGGCAAAACTGGTGTGTTTATTGGGATTACCAATAATGATTATGCTCGTTTGATTGCACCAGATGGAAATTATAGCACAATTGGGGCTTATCATATCTCTGGCAACCATACCAATGCTGCGGCTGGACGCATTTCTTATCTTTTGAATCTCAATGGCCCTAGCTTGGCTGTGGATACGGCTTGTTCTTCTTCGCTAGTGGCGGTGCATTTGGCGTGTCGTTCTTTACGCGCACAGGAATGTCGTCAAGCTTTGGTAGGAGGAGTAAACCTGATTCTGACACCAGAAGTACCGATCGCATTGTGCAAGAATCAGATGTTAGCTGCTGACGGTAGATGCAAAACCTTTGACGCCAGTGCGGATGGATTTGGGATTGGTGAAGGTTGCGGAGTCGTCGTTTTAAAAAGGTTGAGCGAAGCTTTAGCAGATGGCGATCGCATTTGGGCGTTAATTCGCGGAACAGCAGTTAATAACGATGGTGCGAGTGGCGGATTTACAGTTCCGAACGGCCCTGTGCAGACAGATTTAATTCGTGAGGCTTTGATTGACGCTCGTTTCAATGCAGATATCATTGATTACGTCGAAGCTCACGGTACGGGTACATCTTTGGGAGATCCGATTGAAATTAAAGCGATCGCTGATGCTTTGTGTGTTAATCGTTCTCAATCCCAACCTTTGTTAGTCGGTTCGATCAAAACAAATCTTGGTCATTTAGCGGCGGCGGCGGGAATTTCTGGTTTAATCAAGACTGTATTATCTATTTATTATTCGGAAATTCCGGCTCATCTCAATTTGCAAACACCAAATCCTCACATCCATTGGGATAGCTTACCCATCAATGTAGTGACACAAACTCGCCCTTGGACTGTTAGCAATAGCAAGATCAAAGCAGCTGGAGTCAGTTCTTTTGGAGCATCGGGAACTAATGCTCATGTAATTTTGAGTGAACCTCCGCAAATACAATCCACGGCTAAAAATAGACTTCCTGTACTGATTACTCTGTCTGCAAAAGATGAAGAACGTTTGCGTTTGCTGGCTAATAAGTTTGTTGATTATGTTGATCAAAAATCTGATGTTAACTTAACTGATATCGCTTTTTCTTTAAATACAGGTCGTTTTCATTATAAACAACGACTAGCTTTGTTGGTTTCTAGTGCTGCGGATTTTCAGGAACAACTTCGGGCTTTCACTAGTGATAATAGCCGAGAAACTAATATTATTCATGGCGAGGTGCAAGTAAATCCGAAAATCGCTTTTCTCTTTCATGATCAGCAAGCGATATTTTCGGGAATAACAAAAGAGCTTTTTGTGAATGAGCCTGTATTTCATCATGCTTTTGAGCGATGCGATCGCCTATTCCAAAATTATTTGGATTTTTCTATCGAAGACTTAGTTTATAAACATCAAAATATAGATGATCATTTATCTGTACAACCAGCATTATTTGCACTACAATATGCTGTTTGTGAACTCTGGAAATATTGGGGAATTCGTCCTGCTGCGGTTTTAGGTACTGGCTTTGGCGAGTATCTCGCTGCTCAACAAGCTGGAGTTTTGGCTCTGGAAGATGCAGTTAAGTTGATTGCAACTCGTGTTCGTTTATTTAGTCAAAATCAAAATATTGATGAAGAAAGATTTTTAGCTTTTAAAAAAGTAGCTGAAGAAATTAATTATAGCAATCCACAACTCACTTTGATTGATGTTCTAAATGGTGAAGTAGCTAGTAACTCTATTAAAACTGCTGCTTACTGGGTGCAACATCTACATCAATCAGCTCATGTAGCTCAAGGAATTTCTACCCTGAAGCAAATGGGGTATCGAATATTTATAGAAATTGGCAATCAGCCGATTTTAACTAATGTTGATCAGAGGAATTTATCTGAAAATGAAATCCTGTGGTTGTGTAGTTTAACAAAAGACAGTAATAATGATCAGCAAATCCAAACTGTCCTAGCTGAACTATATGTACGCGGAGTGAATATTAATTGGCAAGAATTTCATCGCTCTTACTCAGGACAAAAAATCAGTTTACCCAATTCTCCTTTCATTCGCAAACGCTACTGGGTAGATTCTGCTACTAAATCTCATCATGATCATTCTGGACATCCCTTACTAGGCGATCGCTTTCCTTCTCCTCTATCTTCTATTCAATATCAAGCTAGTATTAGTCAGCACAACCCAGCTTTTTTAGCAGAACATCAAGTTTTTGGTAAACCGATATTTCCTGGTGCAGCTTTTATTGAAATGGCTTTAGCTGCGACAGAAGGACAAGCGGTTATTGTAGAAAATATTGAATTTAAAAAAGCCTTAATACTGCAAGACAAAGCAGATATTTTACAAGTAATTCTTAATCAAGATAATTTACAAATCTATCATCAAGTTGATAATAATTGGGATCTACTCGTTGCTGGAGAGATTCAGAAATTAAAATCAGTCAATACAACTTTCCAAAATCTAGAACAAATAGCGGCTAATTCTCCAGAACATCTGGAAATTAATTCATTTTATCAAAAATATCAAAAATCGGGAGTCAATTACGGTAGTAGTTTTCAGCTAATCAATCAACTTCAGTGTAGTCAAAATACTGCATTTGCTGAAATTAAGTTAACAGATAACTTGCTTATAGAAGCGAAAAATTATCATTTTCATCCAGCGATGCTCGATGCTTGTTTTCAGGCGATAGCTGCGATTTTATTTCAGCAAGAATCATCTGTAACTTATGTACCAACTCGCATTGCTAAATTCCAATTCTTCAAGTCTCCGGGTGATTGTGTCATCAGTGCGGCTCGACTCACTGAAAGTTCTCATAATTTGATTATCTCTGATATTGATATTTATTCCGAACAAGGAGAATTATTAGTATCAATTATCGGGTTTGAACTCAAAGCTGTTCAACGCCAAGAAATCCTTCACCATGAAATTCAACCACAATCTTACATAGAAGAATGGATTCCCTTAGCACCATTATTACCCGATGGTAGAGATACTTTAGTTAGTCCCGATGTCATTAAAACTCAAATTAAACCACAGCAATTAGAACAGCAATCGGCTGAGAAATTACGCCAATATGAATGCTTGCTCGCGGAAATGGAAAGTTTGAGTGTAACTTATATTTGGGAAGGTTTAAAACAGCTTAACTGGGAACCAGAATTAGGTCAAATTTATCAAGAAGAACAGATCGCTGTTCAAGGTGGAGTAGTTGATTTTTATCGTCCCTTATTATCGCGATGTTTAGCTATCTTAGCCGAAGAAGGGATTCTGAATCAGCAACAAAATGGCTGGTTATTAATTAAAGAACCAGAAATATTTTCATCTCAATTGCAAATCCAACACCTTTGCAGTGAATTTCCTGATTATCTAGCAGAAATTAATCTCATAAAACGTTGTGCTTCTGTTTTAGCTGAGGTAATGCGTCGCCAAATTGAGCCGTTAGAATTACTATTTCCTCAAGGTGATTTGAATGCGATCGCATCTGTGTATGCTGATGCGGCTGGAGCTAAGTTAATGAATGAGCTAGTTGCAGCCACAATTAGATGTGCAGTAGCAAATTTACCTACAAATCGTCGGCTACGAATTCTCGAAATTGGAGGCGGAACAGGCTCAAGTACTGCCGCAATTTTACCACATTTAGTGAATGACCAAATTGAATATATATTTACCGATATTTCCTCTAGCTTTTTAACCAGAGCTAAAGAAAACTTTAGCCATTATACCTTCGTTAAATATCAAACTTTAGATATTGAAAAGAACCCCATTACTCAAGGCTTTATTCCTGGAAGTTTTGATATTATTATCGCTGCCAACGTCCTTCATGCTACAGCAGATATTAATAAAACACTTGAAAATGTTCGTTCTCTCATCGCTCCCAACGCTCTATTAATATTGTTAGAAAGTACAGGAGCGCGTCGGTGGGTAGATTTAACCTTTGGTTTAACAGAGGGATGGTGGTTATGTAGTCAAGATTCACTCCGTAATGATTATCCTTTAGTAGATACAGAACGTTGGCAAGATTTACTAACAAATCATCAATTTACAGAAATTAATGTTATTGAACCCAGCAACCCAGAGACACGCAATCTCTTACGACAAAGTGTGATTGTTGCTAAAGGAAATAGTGTTTGTAAATCTGTTTCCCATGAAATCATATTTGCCGATTCAAAAGGAATTGCTCAAAGTTTAGTTACTCCATTACAACAGCGAGGAGTTGCTTGTTCTCTCATCTTCCCTCAAGACATTAATACTGATTCTCTCGACACATATCTATCACTATTACAAAATTTATTAACTCCAGAAACTCGTGAAATAATCTATCTCTGGCCATTACAAGAAATCGCCGGCGAAATTTATCAAACAGTAGAAATTCATTGTAGACGTTTTCTATTTCTCATCCAAGCATTATTACAACAAGAAAATCTGCCGAAACTGATTCTTGTCACTCAAGGATCTGTACCAGCTAAAGCAGTCACAACCCTAACTTCTCCAGCCCAATCTTCATTATTAGGAATCGCTCTGAGCCTCATACTAGAACATCCCGAACTTAATTTTAGAGCGATTGATTTAGATCCCAAGACACAAGATGTGGGGAAAAATTTATTTCGAGAAATCTACAATAATACACAAGAAACTCGCATAGCTTTGCGCGGGGAAGAACGCTTTTGTCCGCGTTTAGTAGAGCGCAAACTAGCAGATGGTAATATCAATTTTCGTGAAGATGGCTATTATCTAATTTCTGGTGGTACAGGCGGATTGGGTTTAGCTACCGCTCGATGGATGATAGAACGTGGCGCTCGTCATTTGGTATTGTGCAGTCGCAATGGTGCAAAAGCTGTCAACACCAAAATCCTGACAAGTCTGCAATCAATTAACGCAGATATCCAAATCAAAGATGTTGATATCACAGATGCTGAAAAATTGCACACATTGCTAGAAGAATGCCGTTTTCAGTATCCTGTGCGGGGAATTTTTCACATTGCTGGTACTTTAGACGATACTACATTATTGCGACTGACGCCAGAAAGTTTTAACCATGTTCTAGCACCCAAGGTGAAAGGAACTTGGCTACTGCATCAACTTACCCTCAACGATCCTTTAGATTTCTTTGTTTGTTATACCTCTGCTGTATCGCTGATTGGCTCGGCGGGACAAGCGAATGCGGCGGCGGCTAATGCTTTTGAGGATGCTTTTATCTATTATCGTCATGCACAGAATTTGCCTGCAACAGCCGTTAACTGGGGGCCATGGAGCGAAATTGGTGCAGCAGTCGATCGCAATGTTTTAGAGAGATTAGCCGCGAAAGGTTATGATGCGATCGCACCTGAGTTAGCACTCCAGACTTTAGAAAAAATTTTGTTGAATCAGATTGTACGTGCTGGTGTGATTGCGATTGACTGGGAACGTTTCCCCTACATCAACCAAAGCTTTTATCAAAACTTCTTACCCAAAGGAGAAACGAAATCTGATACTGCATCAAATATTTTGGAACAATGGCAAACAGTATCTGTCAAACAGCGTCGAGATTTACTCATCCGCCATCTTAGTTTGCGAGTTTCCACTGTTTTAGGATTATCAACCGATGAAGTTGTTTCTCCCCAACAAGGCTTTTTTGATATGGGGATGGACTCTCTCACCTCCACAGAACTTCGCAATCTTTTGCAAACAGATTTCAATTGTTCTCTACCTTCAACAATTACTTTTCGGTTTCCCAATGTGGAAACTTTAGCAGATTATTTCCTGCGGGAAGTTTTAAATATCTCTGAGGTACAAATTCCTGTACAAAAGCTAATACCAGAAATCCCCCAAATCCAAGTTGAAAAATCTACCCCAAAAACACCACAACAAGAAGAAGATCCAATTGTAATTGTGGGGATGGCTTGTCGATTTCCTGGCGGTGCGAATGATGTGGAATCTTTCTGGAAACTGTTAGAGCAGGGGAAAGATGCGGTAGGAGAAATTCCGGGCGATCGCTGGGATAGTCGAGCCTGGTATCATCCTGATCCAGATACACCAGGAAAAATCTATTCTCCTTACGGTGCATTTTTGGAGCAAATAGATCAGTTTGATGCCGAATTTTTTGGGATTATTCCTCGTGAAGCTGTCGCCATAGATCCGCAGCAACGCTTACTATTAGAAACTACTTGGCAAGCTTTGGAATCGGCGGGACAAAATCCCCAGCAGTTACGCAACAGTCAAACTGGGGTTTTTGTGGGGGCGATGACTCAAGATTATGCCCAGTTGAGTTATGCTCCAGAAGCGATTAATGCCTATACTGGTTCTGGAACTTCTGTCAGCGTAGCTGCTGGTCGCTTATCCTATGTACTGGGCTTGCAAGGGCCATCAATGACAGTTGATACTGCTTGTTCTTCTTCTTTAGTAGCAGTGCATTTAGCTTGCAATGCTTTGCGGAATGGAGAGTGTGAGATTGCGTTGGCTGGTGGTGTCAACATTATTTTAACTCCGGTGATTTCCTTAATTGAAAGTCGCGCTCATATGCTTGCACCGGATGGACGCTGCAAAACTTTTGATGCAAGTGCAAATGGGATGGTGCGGGGCGAAGGTTGCGGAATGATTGTTCTCAAACGATTGAGTCAAGCAATTAAGAATGGCGATCGCATTTTAGCGAGAGTATATGGTACAGCTGTGAATCACGATGGCCCCAGTAGTGGACTGACTGTACCTAATGGTGATGCTCAGGAGAAATTATTACATCAAGCCCTGAAGATCGCGCAACTCAAACCAGAGCAAATAGATTATATTGAAGCGCATGGTACCGGGACTGCGATCGGCGATCCGATTGAATTAGAAAGTATGGCTGCGGTTTTTGGGAAACGTCCCCAAAATCGACCTTTAATTATTGGTTCTGTCAAAACCAATTTAGGACATTTAGAAGGAGCAGCCGGAATTGCTGGCTTAATCAAAACTGTTTTAGCCTTGCAACACCATAAAATTCCTCCTCATCTTCACTTTCAGCAACCCAACCCCCGTTTTGATTGGAATTCTCATATTTTTGAAGTTCCAGTACATGGAAAAAACTGGCATTCTAGCGAACGCCAACGCATTGCGGGAGTCAGTTCCTTTGGATTTAGTGGTACGAATTCCCATGTAATTGTCGGCGAAATTGCCGCTAATTCTCCCCAAAAATCAGATGATAAATTTTACTTATTACCACTTTCGGCTCGTTCTGAAACGTCTCTCCAAGAATTAGCCAAAAATTATCAATCCACTTTTAATGAATCTGTTAATTTAGCAGATGCGTGTTTCACTGCTAGTACAGGAAGGGCTGTTTTTCGCCATAGATTGTGTATTTTAGCCAATTCAATCACCACAGTTCAACAAGCACTTAGTGATTTTCAAACAGGTGAGGATTCTGAGAATTTGATTAGACCAATTTCATCAGAAACTCAGTCCAATGTAGCCTTCCTATTTTCAGGACAAGGTTCTCAATATTCAGGGATGGGACAAACTCTTTATAACCAAGAACCTGTCTTTAGAAATACTTTGGATCTTTGTGATCAAACCCTTGAACCAATTTTAGAAACATCGCTGTTAGATATAATCTTTGAATTGCAAAACAGCGAGTTGCTAGAACAGACTCAAATCACGCAACCAGCTTTGTTTGCACTTGAATATTCACTAGCTAAATTATGGCAATCTTGGGGAATACAACCCTCGGCTCTTTTAGGACACAGCATTGGTGAATATGTCGCCGCTTGTTTAGCGGGAGTCTTCTCTTTAGAAGATGCTTTGCAATTAGTTGTCCAACGCGGTCGCTTAATGGGAGAACTACCGCAGAATGGAGCCATGGCAGCAATTTATGCTGATTATCAAACAGTAGCAGATCATCTCATTCCCTATGAAAATCAAGTAAATATTGCCGCAGCTAATGGTGCAATTAATGTCATTTCCGGCTTGAGTAAAATTGTCGATCAACTAGAGAAAACTTTTATCAAGCAAGGTTATAAAACTAGACGTTTAGCAGTATCTCATGCTTTTCATTCCCCGTTAATGGAACCGATGCTTGATAATTTCACCAAGGTTTTGCAGAAAATTGATTTCCATGAACCAAGCTTGAATATTATTAGCAATCTCACAGGTAAACCAATTGGTAAAGAAATTGCTACTCCTGATTATTGGCTGCGTCATATTCGCAACACTGTACATTTTGGTCAAGGATTTAAATACTTAGTTGATAGTGGTTATCGCTGTTTTTTGGAGTTAGGCTCGAAACCAGTGTTACTAGGTATGGCACGACTAACTTATCAAACTAAAGATAATCAAAATAAAGATATATTATGGCTACCCAGCATCATACCTGGACAAGATGAACAAGTCCAAATGTATAAAAGTTTGGCAACACTCTTTGTGAATGGTTATTCTGTAGAATGGACAGAGGTATTTAAGTCAGGAAAACGGATTCCTTTGCCTAATTATCCATTTCAAAGAGAACGCTACTGGTTGTCAAATTCACAATTTTCTATAGCTGAAATTCAAACTAAATTGCATCCTTTTATTAGTGATTTCAAGAAACTAGCTACAGGAGAAATTATTTTTGAGGGAGAGATAAATTCTGAGCAGCCAGATTATCTTACAGAACACAAGGTATTTACCAAAACTATATTTCCTGCTACAGGTTTCATCGAAGCGATTTTAACAGCCAGCCAGAAAATATTTACTCATCATTTGGTAACTATCAAAAATGTATTAATTCACCAAGGATTACTGTTATCTTCATCTCCAACCACATTACAAATGATTTTTAAATCAAAAAAATCATTGGAATATAGTTTTGAGATATTTAGTAGTAATTCTGCAAAAGATGACTGGATTCTGCACGTGACTGGTGAGATTAAACCTCACAATCAAAAAGCACCTGCGTCTATAAATAATTGGTCTGATCTCAAAGGGGAATCTGTTGCTATTCCCAAATTTTATGAACTTTATCAGCAAATGGGAATCACCTACGGTGAGCGTTTTCAAGCTATTCAAGAACTCCGTTATTTAGGAAATGGTTCTCAGGCTCAGATTAGTATCGATCGCAGTTTAGTAGATCAACGATATTGTCTGCATCCCGTGCTTCTAGATGCTTGCTTGCAAAGTATTGGCGCAGCTTTTCCAGAAATTCATGGTCAGGAATTACATTTACCCTATGGCTTTTCTTCTTTAGAATTATTTGAAAATCCTGGTTCTCAAGCTGAAACACGCATTTTCGTTAAATCTGACACTAACGGTGAAATGCGCGTAGATGTAGAGGTTTATGACCAACAAGAACAGCTTTGCGCTCGGTTTATAGACTTAGTAGCAAGGCGTACTAATCCCGCAGTTTTACAGCATTTATGGCAGGAATCTGAGAAAAATTGGTTTTATCAAGTTAAATGGCAAAAGTTAAATTCAGTGTCAACTGTTGTAGCTAATACTAACAATTCTTGGTTAATATTTGTGTATCCTGATACAGCCTTGCATCAGTTGACAAACTTATTGAAACAAGCTGGAGAACGAGTCATTACTGTAGAACTTGGTGAGGATTATAAACGCCGTTCTCCAGATGATTTTGTGATCAATTCATCTCAAAAGTCTGATTTTAAACGCTTATATCAAGAAGCGTATCCATCGGGAGAATTTCCCACGGGGGTAATTTTCATCTGGGAAAATGCACCGATGACAGAATATGCAGATACAGTTTCCAAGAGTTGTCATGCTGCATTGAATTTAATCCAAACTATCACTACTAATTGGCAAAAATTACCTGATTTATGGCTAGTGACTCGCAATGCAAATCAAATACTAGCTGAAACTTCTATACAACCTCAACAATCTTGGTTATGGGGATTAGGAGCAGTAATTAATCAAGAATATCCGCAAATGCGATGTGTGTGTTTGGATTTATCACCAACCGAAGAAGCAGATGAAGCTGAATTTTTGTTCCAAGAACTTCATACTTTCAGTAGTGAATTACGCCTAGCTTTACGCCAAGGAAACCGTTATGGAGCAAGATTAGTATCTGCAACAATTCCCCCAGTACAAAAGCAGGATTTTGTGAGCAAAGAAGGAGCTTATTTAATTACTGGAGGTTTAGGTAAACTTGGCTTGCTATTAGCTCAATGGCTATCAAAAATGGGAGCTAGTCACTTAGTTTTGTGTAGCCGCAATGTTAAATCTTCACCAGAAGCGATCGCATCATTAAGGCAAAATGGAACACAAGTTACAATTATCAGTGCTGATATTACCTCAGCAGTAGATATAGAACAAATTTTCTTCCGTTTTGGTAAAGATTTACCTCCCTTACGAGGAGTAATTCACGCGGCTGGTGTTTTAGATGATGGGCTTTTAAGTAATCAAAATTGGCAAAGATATGAGAACGTAATGCGTCCGAAAATAGAAGGCACTTTATTATTAGATCGCTACACCCGCAATCTATTTTTAGACTTTTTCATCACCTTTTCTTCTGCTGCTGTTATCCTCGGTTCACCCGGTCAAAGTAATTATGCTGCTGCTAATGCTTTTATGGATGCTTTAATGCAGCAACGACAAAGTTTAGGATTACCAGGTATTAATATTAATTGGGGAGCATGGGATACAGAAAATGAAATTGAAAAACAACGTTTTGCGATCTGGGGTATTCAAAGCATGTCTTCTGATATCGCCCTGAAATATCTTAGTCAATTAATTATGGGAAATGTTTCGCAAGGAGTGATTATTGATATTGATTGGTCTATTTTTAATCAAAATTTTAATATTAATCAACCATTCTTCACAGAATTGTTGACAACAAAAGAAAATAGTCAAAATAATTCTGCAAAATTATTAGAGCAGTTAAAATCTGTATCTATAGATGAGCGAGCAGAAAGTTTATCTCAAGGAATTGAGCAAATTTTACGCGAAGTTACCGGGTTAACTGCAAGTAGTATTGTTCCTCATCAAACTTCATTTTTAGAATTAGGTTTAAATTCATTAATGGTACTAGAATTTAAAAATAAGCTAGAAAGCAATTTAGCTTGTAATTTACCTGCATCTATAATTTTTGATTATCCTCATATCACCAGTCTGAGCATTTATTTGCGGGAAGAAGTATTAGCAGAGCATATAAATTTTGAAATGAAAATCAATGACTCTAGTGATACTTTGAATCCTTATGACAGTCTCAATGAAGATGAATTAGCTGTACTACTTAATCAAAAGTTAGCAGAGCTTGATAAATATGATCAGTAAATATTGAGGTTGACCGTTCATAAAAGCCAAAACTTCCGCAGACTGAGAAGTTTTATTTTATATATAGGAGAGTATAGATTTGGAAAATATCGGCAAAATTCCCTTAAACTATGAATGGCGCAATCGCTGGATAATCATCAAAGAATTTATCCAGAATCCAGTTCAGGAAATCTGGTTTTTACGAGATAAATTTGAGGTATCTGAACTTTATACCAGGATAGCCAAACGAGAACGCGATCTTAACGATCCCAATATTCCCCAATGGCTCAACTTTGGCTATTGGAAAGAAGAAACAACTTATAATGGAGCCTGTGCGGCTTTAGCCCGGAAATTAGGAGAAATTGCCGAACTTAGCTCTGGAGACGAAGTTTTAGATGTCGGTTTCGGTTTTGCCGAACAAGATATCCTCTGGGTGCGTGAAAATAATGTAGATGCAATTACTGGGATAAATACTACAAAATTACAAGTAGAAATTGCTCAAGAACGAGTAGCTAGAGCGGGACTAGCTGAACGAATCAATCTTCAGGTAGGTTCAGCCACGAAAATTCCTTGTGAAGACAATTCTTTTGATAAGATTACAGCTTTAGAATGTGCTTTTCATTTCAATACTCGTGAGGATTTTTTTGCTGAAGCATTTCGAGTTTTGCGCCCTGGTGGGAAACTAGCATTAGCAGATTGTTTGCCTAGAATTGGACGAGATATTAACTTTTGGCTTCGCGTTAATAGTAAGAAAATGTGTATTCCTTTCACCAACCAATATGACCGATATACTTATGTTGAAAAACTCAAAAAGCATGGATTTGTAAATATCCAAGCTGTATCAATTAGCGAATATGTTTGGCCAGCTGCTGTTCGTTACTTTGCGGAGGTAGGTAAAGGAATTAGTAAACACGATCTAGTGATCAATCTTCAGAAAGATAATCCGGGACTGGAAGCTTGGTCGAGAGATCGGGGTTGGTTTATGGCGTTTGATGACTATCTTTTATTTTCAGGGGAAAAACCCGATTAGATATTTCCGGAAAATAAAAACTCGCGGACATAAAAATGGCTCAAAATACAGATTATAAAAAACTCATAGCAACAACTTTAACCAAAATGGAGGTCATGCAGGCTCGCATTACCGAATTAGAAACTAGACAAAGTGAGCCAATTGCTGTTATCGGAATGGGATGTCGTTTTCCTGGTGGGATAAATTCTCCTGAGACTTATTGGAATTACTGTCAAGCTGGACTAGACGCAATTGTAGAAGTTCCTAAAAGCCGTTGGGATATCTCCAATTTATATGCTCAGGAAGTTACCCCAGGAAAAATGAACACTCGTTATGGGGGATTTTTACAAGAAGATATTACAGAATTTGATGCCCGTTTTTTCTCCATATCTGCTCGCGAAGCCATCTCAATGGACCCGCAACAAAGATTACTTTTGGAGGTGACATGGGAAGCTTTAGAAAATGCTAATTTACCACCGAATAATTTAGCAAGCGATCGCGTGGGTGTGTTTGTCGGTATCACTAGTACTGACCATGCTATGACCGTCTACAAAAGCAACTATGAGCAAATCGATTCTTTTTTTGGTACAGGAAATGCTTTGAGTGCAGCAGCAGGACGCCTATCTTATTTTCTCAATCTGCACGGCCCTTGTATGTCTATTGATGCAGCCTGTGCTTCTTCACTGGTGGCTGTTCACCAAGCTATTCGCAGCTTAAGGAATCATGAATGTGAATTAGCTTTGGTGGGTGGGGTAAATCTCATCTTGAATCCAGCCATTACGATTAACCTTTCTCAGTCAGGGATGATGTCTCCCGATGGTCGCTGCAAAACCTTTGATGCGGCTGCAAATGGTTATGTGCGGGGAGAAGGCTGTGGGGTTTTGGTACTCAAACGCTTGTCTGTGGCTGAGAAAAAGGGCGATCGCATTCTTGCTGTATTACGAGGCTCTGCGGTCAATCATAACGGTGCAGCCGCCGGGTTAACAGTTCCCAGTGGTCCCGCCCAACAAGATTTACTCCGTCAAGCCTTAGCTGATGCCAGAGTTACACAGAATGAAATTGGGTATATAGAAGCACATGGCACTGGGACATCTTTAGGTGATCCCATTGAAATGAATGCGATCGCCGCCGTGTATGGAGAGCGATCGCAACCTCTTTATGTCGGTTCAGTCAAGACTAATATCGGACATCTGGAAGCAGCCGCAGGGATTGCGGGGATGATGAAAACGATTCTCGCCCTCCAGCATGGTAAAATCCCGCCACATCTTCATTTTCAAGAGCCTAATCCCTTGATTAATTGGCAAAAACATGCAATCAAAATTCCTACACAAACCCTACCCTGGCCTGACAATGGCGCAACCCGTATCGCTGGAGTCAGTTCCTTTGGTTTTTCTGGAACAAATGCTCATGTGATTGTCGAACAAGCACCCGTTGCAAACATACCAGAAATTAAGCAACAACTTCCTAGTCATCTGTTGACGATTTCTGCTCATAACCAAACAGCTTTGAAAGAACTGGCGCGACGTTTTAATACTCGCTTAGAGTCTCATCCAGAAATCGGAGATATCTGCTACAGTGCGGCTATTGGGAGATCGCCCTTACTTGAACGTTTAGCGATCATTGCAGATACATTACCAGAGTTGCAACAAAGATTAGCAGCTTTTGCTGACGAAAAAAGTCTTGATAATTTCACTTTTTATCAACGCTATACAGGAGAAAAACAGCCGAAAGTTGTCTTTCTCTTCACTGGTCAAGGAGCTTGTTATCCAGGGATGGGTGAGCAATTCTACCAAACCCAACCGACATTCCGTAAATATATTGATCAGTGTGCAGCAATTTTAGCCAATCATTTAGAGTATCCATTACTAGAGATATTGTTTGGCGATCGCACAGATTTACTCCATCAAACTGCATACGCTCAACCAGCGATCTTTGCTCTAGAATATGCAATAGCTATGCTGTGGCAATCTTGGGGAATCACACCCGGTTTACTGATTGGACATAGCGTTGGTGAATACGTAGCAGCTTGTGTTGCTGGGGTATTTAGTTTAGAAGCTGGTTTAGCATTAATTGTGAAACGTGGACAATTGATGCAAACTGCGCCCATAGGAAAAATGGCTGCAATTTTTGCAGATGAAGTCACAGTAAATTCTTTAATTCAAAACTATACTCATCAAGTTGCGATCGCTGCAATTAATCACCCTCAACAAATTATCATTTCTGGAGCCAGCGACAGTATTGATGAGATAATTACCAATTGTAAAAATCAAGAAATCGTGGTTCAATATCTCTCTGTCGCAGGTGCTTTTCATTCTCCATTAATGGAACCAATTTTAGATGAATTTGAAACTGCTGCTCGTGGAATTGACTACAATCAACCTCAAATTTTGCTCCTTTCAGGAATTGACGGACAACCTTTCAAAAATGCACCCGATGCAAGTTATTGGAGACAGCAATCTCGTCAACCTGTACAATTTTTGCAGAGTCTAATTACAGCCATTAACAAAGGATATAATCTATTTTTAGAAGTCGGGACAAGACCAATACTTGCAGAACAAGGTCGTCGCTATAATGATGAAGTTATTTGGCTAAGTTCTCTCGATAGAAATGTAGATAATTGGCAGACAATGCTTTCAGCACTTGGTCAATTATACATTCGTGGAGTACATTTCTATGCCGAAAAATTCAATGCAGATTACGGCTATAGAAATGTCCAATTACCAAACTATCCTTTTCAAAGAAAACGTTTTAAATTTCAAATATCTAACGAAATATATATAGAAAAAGAAGTAATTAAAATGACTGAATTAACAGTATCAAATAACCAAAAGCATCAGCAAGATATCCGTAATCAGTTAAAGTCTATTCTGGCTGTACTCCTTAAAGAAGATGAAAATGAGATTAGAGATGATGAGACATTATTAAATTTAGGAGCAGATTCTATAATTCTCACAGACTTTGCTCGCAAAGTTGAAGAGAAATTTGCTGTCAAGATCAAGATAGATCAATTATTTACCGATTTACAAACAATTATCGACATAGCTACATATATCGCTAATCTTGTTGCTCAAGAATCATTAGAAACATCGGATGAATTAGCAAATAATGACTCAGAATTAAATAATTATCTTTGGATAATTTCTCAATTACAACCAATTGTTGTTGGCTATATCTTAAAAGCTTTAGCAGTATTAGGTAAGAAACTAAATCAAGCCGAAATCTGGACAGCAGAAAACTTATTACAGACTTTACCCATTGCTCCAAAATACTATATTTTAATTACTCGTTATTTAAAAACTTTAGAGCAAGCCGGAATTATTCAAAATCAAGGTCATGTATGGACAGTAAAAAATCTGCCTACATCTGTTGATTTATCAAAAACTATAGAAAATCTGCAACAAACTTGTCCAGCAGCAAAACCTGAGTTAGAAATGCTGCAACGCTGCGGTGAAAATTTGGCAGAAGTTTTAAAAGGAAATATAGATCCTCTAGAGTTAATTTTCCCAGCAGGTTCAGTTGTTCATGCGGAAAGTATATACGGAGCTTCTCCTGTATCTCGATTGATGAATCAACGAGTAGCTGAAGCAATTAACGGGATTTTAAAGAGTTTTGCTTCGAGCGATCGCCCTTACCAAATGATCGAAGTTGGAGGTGGTACAGGTGCAACTTCGGAAGCAATTCTCAATCACTTAAATCTCAATCATGCGACTTATACTTTTACCGAACTTTCTCCTGTTTTACTAAATAAAGCTCGACAAAAATTTCAAAATAAGTATAACCTCAAATTCCATCAATTAGATATTGAAAAATCACCAATTTCTCAAGGATTACCAGCCCATTCTTATCATATAGTTGTGGCTGCTAATGTCCTTCACAGTACTTGCAACATTACAGAAACACTCAATCATATTCGAGAATTATTACTACCTGGTGGTTATTTAGTACTCCTAGAAACAGTAGAAAATAATTCTTGGCTGGATTTAACTTTTGGACTCACTCCAGGATGGTGGCGTTTTCAAGACAAAGAATTACGTGTAGATTCGCCCTTGTTGAGTGGCGAAACTTGGTGTACTGTTTTGAAACGCTGTGGTTTTGCTACTGCGGATAGTTTTTCCCAACAAAACAATCTTAGTATCTACAATGGACAAGAGTTAATTATTGCTTGTGCTGCTGAAAAATCGGTGAATGAAGTTGCAAAAGTTATATCGCCAGCAGCAGTAAGTTCTAGTCAAGAAGCTTTAATGATGGCGCAATTGCAATCTTTGAAAGAACTTAAAGATATACATGAAAAAACCATTATCAAACAATTAGAAATACTCCAATCTGTACCTGTTACACAAAATACAGAAGTATTAATTACACCTCCGCCTCTTCTTCAAACAAGCAAAAGAGAAACTGTATCTCCTCCTCAAAAAACCAAAGTTGAGAGAGTTAAAAAAATTAGCTCTCCCAATTTAAATCCACTGGCTTTAAAACTGAATGAAAATAAATCTTTAACAGAACAGCAGCAAGCTTTTATCTACAAATTGCAGGTTATTTATAATCAAAAAACTGCAAAATCTAAGGCATATTCACAAAAGAGCCGGAAAACAATGGTTGATGTCAAACCTACCATTGACTTCCGTATGACATTAAAAGAGTTTCAATATCCCATTGTTTCAGAATCAGCCCAAGGTGCATGTTTTCGTGATATTGATGGTAATGATTACATCGACTTAGCAATGGGGTTTGGTGTTAACTTTTTTGGACATAGTCCTGATTTTGTGTTGACAGCAATTCAGCAGCAAATGCAACACGGAATAGGACTAGGAATGCAGTCTAATATCGCAGCAGAAACAGCAAGTTTAATTAATGAAATTGCGGGTGTAGAACGGGTTGCTTTTAGTAATACTGGAACAGAAGCAATTATGGCAGCAGTTCGGATTGCTCGTTCTCGCACACAACGTCAAAAAATTGCTGTGTTTGCTGGTTCGTATCATGGTACTTTTGATGGCATTTTAGCGCGAGTTGCAGAAGAGCCACCCATAGCTCAACCATTAAGTCCAGGTACACCATCAGGAATGGTTGAAGACGTAATAATTCTTACCTACGGAGCCGAAGAAAGTTTAGATATCATTGCTGCTCATGCTAATAATTTAGCAGCAATTTTAGTCGAACCTGTACAAAGCCGTAAACCCGATTTACAGCCGAAAGAGTTTCTACAAAAGTTACGTAAATTAACTCATAAAAAAGAGATTGTGCTGATTTTTGATGAAATTATTACGGGATTTCGGATTGCTCCAGGAGGAGCGCAAGAATACTTTGATGTTAAGGCAGATATAGTAGTTTATGGTAAGGCAATTGGCGGTGGTTTACCTATCAGCATGATCTGCGGTAAAGCAGATTTTTTGGATACAATTGACGGCGGTTTTTGGAGTTATGGAGATAATTCTCATCCGCAAACAGAATTAACTGCTTATGGCGGAACTTTCTGTCGTCATCCTTTGGCACTTGCGGCTTGTCGTGCAGTACTGCTACATTTACGTGAACAAGGTGCAACAATTCAGGAAAGGGTAAATCAATTAACCAATCGATTAGCAACTGAAGTTAATCAATTCTTTCAAGAAGTAGGAATTCCGATCCGCATTGTTCATTTTGGCTCTTTGTTTCGCTTTGAACCTTTTGGAGCTTATAGTATTTTCCTGCAACCCATCGAATTGCCGCTTTTTTATTACTTGTTAAATCTCAAAGGTATATATACTTGGGAAAAACGAGTTTGTTTTCTCTCAACTAGCCATACCAATGAAAATATAGATAAAGTAGTGGCTGCTGTTAAAGAATCAATTATAGAATTGCGACAAGCGGGTTTTTTTGAAAATGCCAAACTACCACAAGCTAAGAAAAAAGAAGCAAGCGATCGCTCTGATAATGAGGATGAGAAGAATAATTTAAAAAATCAATTTTCTACCAGTGAAGCACAACGTCAATTGTGGTTGATGGGAGAATTAGATACAAACGCTTCCGCCGCATATAACGTCACAACTTCTTTGGAATTTCATGGTAATTTAGATATTTCATCTTTAGAGCAAGCGATTAATGAAGTAGTCAATCGTCATGAAGCTTTACGAACAAAAATATTAGCACAAGGCGAACTACAAGAAGTTATCAATAGTGTCAAAATTGACTTACCATTAATCAATTTAGTCCATGAAAATAACCCCGAAACCACTGCTTTAACATTCAGAACTCAGTTTGCTCAAAAGTCTTTTGATTTACATATTGCTCCTTTATTTGCAGCTGCGCTGATGCAGTTAGCTCCTGAACATTATCTATTATCTTTAAAAACCCATCATATAGTTGCCGATGGTTGGTCACTAGGGCTAATTTTAAATGAAATTGGCAAAGTTTACTCCGCAAAAATTGGGAATTCGACAGATTCTTTAGCTTCACCAATGCAGTTTCGCCAATATTTAGCTTTGCGACAGCAAGAAGCCCAAAGTCCACAAATGCTAGAGCATCGTAACTTTTGGTTGCAAACCTATGAGGGAGAAATCCCAAGATTTGAGATAACTACCGACTTTCCTCGTCCAGCTGTGAAAACTTACACCGGGAGTCGAGAAAGTAAAATTATTGATCCCCAATTATGGCAAAAATTGCAAGCTGTGGGACGCAAAAACCAAGCAACATTATTTATGACAATGTTCGCTGCTTACACAGCTTTTCTGCGACGGATTTCTGGTCATGATGATTTAGTAATTGGTATTCCTATTTCTGGAAGACAAATTGAAGGAAGTGAAACATTAGTTGGCTTTTGTTCACAATTTTTACCAGTACGTATCCAGCCACATTTGACTGCTTCGTTTGTGGAACATCTGCGTCATACTAAAGAAACACTCATAGCTGCTTTTAAACATCAAAGTCACGCTTTAGAAGAATTATTAGCAGCCTTACAATTACAACGGGATTTTTCTCGTTCTCCTCTGATCTCAGTTTCTTTCAACATGGACCCTAGTCTGACTCTACCTGAGTTTGAGGGATTAAAAGTATCGCTACCACCAGAGCCAATTGGCTATACTCCTTTCGACTTAGGATTTAATTTTATCGAAGTCAATAATGCGCTTATTATTTACTGCAATTACAATACAGAACTATTTAAACAAGAGACTATTCAACAATTTCTCGCCAGTTTTGAAATTTTGCTAGAGGGCGTAATTAACAATGCCAATAGTTTACTTTATCAGTTGCCTTTAATTACACAAGTGCAACAGGAAAAACTCTGGGCAGAGTTAACAGGGGAAACGATAGAATTACCTCAAGATAAAACAATTATTGATGACTTTATTGCTAAAGTCAACTCTACACCCAATGCACCAGCATTGATTGTGGGACAAACCACTTTCACCTATCAAGAATTGAATGAGCAGGTAAATAGGTTAGCAAATTATTTACATCAGCAATATCGACTAGGTGTTGGGAAAGCGATCGCCCTGATGACCGGACGTAATCAAAATTTAATTATCAGCATTCTAGCAATTTTCAAAATTGGTGCAACCTATGTCCCGATAGATCCCCAATATCCTACTAGCCGTATTGATTTTATTCTCAAAGATAGTGGTTGCGATATCTGTGTGACGGAGAGTAATTTTGTCTCCCAATTACCTCAAAATATAGAGAAAATTTGCTTGGATAAAATCGATAAAATTTTGGCAGATTTTGACAAAAATGAGCCTCAAGTTAAACCAGAATCTAGCCAAATAGCCTATATTTTATATACTTCTGGCTCAACAGGAAATCCCAAAGGAGTCATGGGTCGTCATGTCTCGATTTTGAATGTGATTCGCAGTTTACGACTCACATTTGACTTAGATCAACATCCTGAATGGCGCTATATCTTCACTGCACCGATCACCCACGATCCATCTTTGCGGAATATCTTTCTACCATTGACAATAGGTGCTGCTTTATATATATATGAAGTCCAGCATATAGGGGATTTAGTGGCGTTTTTACAAGCAAACCAAATCAATGCTTTGCACACAACGCCATCTATCTATCGGGAAATCTTGAATGTCCTCACACCCAAAGAAACTATCTCCAGCTTAAAATATATTTCTGCTGGCGGAGAGAAATTAGATCGAGAAATAGCGATCGCTTTACAAAAACGCTTCCCGTCTGCAATTGTCAGCAATGTCTACGGTTCGACAGAAACTTGTGTCGGAGTATCTCAACATACAATAGATACAAATTTAGATACAGACGTACCTCTTGGTCAAGTTTTCCATAATAATCGCTTATTTGTCCTTGATGAATTTAATAACACGGTACCTTTACACGTTGTAGGTGAAATTTGTGTAGAAGGTGCAGCATTAGCAGCTGGTTATCACAATCTCCCCCAAATCACCACAGAAAAATTTCAACCTAGCTTTATCAATGAGGGAAAAACTCTCTTTAGAACCGGAGATTTAGGGAAACAAACTGCTCCTGGTGTGATTGAATTTATTGGTCGTAAAGATAATCAAGTTAAAGTCAATGGCTATCGCATAGATCCAGGAGAAATTGAATATCAACTTAGCCGTCATGCTGATATTGAAAGAGCGGTTGTCTTACCTATCCAGGTAGATCATCAAACTCAATTATCTGCTTATTGTCAAACTGTCAAAGATATAGAAATTTCGGAAATACGAGAATTTCTCTCTTATTCTTTGCCAGTTTACATGATTCCTAGATCTTTTATCTTTTTAAAGCAATTTCCTCTGACCAGACATGGGAAAATTGACTGGCGATCGCTCCTTGAACTCAAAGAAACAAGTAAACTAGCACAGTTAGCTTATACTGCACCTCGTAATAATTTAGAGTTCAAGCTAGTCAAGATCTGGGAAAATTTTATTAGCAAACATCCCATTGGTATTTTTGATAATTTCTTTGAGATTGGTGGACATTCTCTGCTCCTTTCGCGAGTGGTAACTCATGTTCATAAAGAACTAAATGTAGCAATAAAATTAGCTGATTTCTTTAAAGTTCCCACCATCGCCGGATTAGCAGCTTTAGTATCTCAAGCCCAATATGACTATCAAGAACCCATACCAGCAATCACTCCGCAAACATCTTATCCTATGTCTCATGGGCAACGCCGTCTTTGGGCTTTAGAATTTCTTGATCGCCATCATAATGCTTACGGAATGCCTGGTGCTTATCAATTTAACGGTAATCTTAATATTGCTGCCTTTGGAACTGCTTTTCAAGATTTAATTCAACGCCACGAAATTTTGCGGACTACGTTTACTTTAATAGATAATCAACCGCGTCAAATTGTACATGAGCAAATGAATTTTGCTCTCCAGCAGATAGATTTGACAGAGTATGCAGAACCAGAACAAGCAAAAATTATCACTGAATATATTGACAAAAATGCCAAAACTACTTTCGATTTAGAAGTGGGGCCTTTACTTAAAGTCAGCTTACTGAAATTGAGTCAATACAGCTATATAATTTTGTTTAATATGCACCACATCATTTCTGATGGTTGGTCAGCAGGAGTTTTAATTAAAGATTTCCTCACATATTATCATGCCTATGGACAGCATAATTTTGAATTACTGCCACCTCTGAAAATTCATTATAAAGACTATTCTGACTGGCAAGATCAGCAATTAAAAACATCGAGATTACAAGCGCAACGTGAGTACTGGTTGGCTAAATTGACTCCTCTGCCTGCACGTCTTAACTTACCATTAGATTACACTCGACCCGCAGTACAAAGTTTTCAAGGTACTGCGATAATATGCAAGCTAAATCAAGAATTAATTAAGCATTTTAAGGTATTAATCAAAACTCAAGAAGCTAGTTTATTTATGGGGTTGGTGACTCTGATTAAGAGTTTTCTGTTTCGCTATACTGAACAAAATGAAATTACAGTTGGCTCTCCCATCGCTGGTAGAAATCATCCTGATTTAGAGGAACAAATAGGTTTTTACGTTAATACTTTAGTTTTACGCGATCGCATAGCAGCAGATGACAGTTTTGGTAGTTTACTTAGTAAAGTGAAAACAACCACACTCTTTGCATATGACAATCAAGAGTATCCCTTTGACAAACTAGTATCAGATTTAAATTTTCAGCGCGATCCTAGCCGCAATCCCCTTTTTGATATTGCAGTTGTTCTGCAAAACAATCAAAATGTAGATCTAGCATTAGATGGAATTACTGTTAACTCAATTGATCCCAAAAATGTTACTTCTAAATTCGATTTAGAATTCGTTTTTGTAGAGGAAACAGAACTCTATTTCAAGCTCATCTATAACACAGATATATTTACCAGTGAGCGTATTTTATTGATACTAAACTTGTTAGAGTCTCTTATGAAAACAGTAGTTAAATCTCCTAACATACCATTATTAAAGCTACCTTTTTACATAGAAAAATCTGAACAAGAAGATACGGAACTTTTCGCGACAGATTTTAATTTTTAATCATAAATATAATTAAACTATAGAAATCACTCATTGGGAGCATATTTATGAAGAAAAAACTACCAATTCTTGGAGTTTTAGGCGGTATGGGACCTGTAGTTACTGCCGAATTTCTCAAATCAATTTATGAATACAATCAATTTACTGACAACGAACAAGAAGCACCTAACGTCATTGTGTTCTCACTTCCCTCTGCACCTGATCGCACAAGTTCCATTAATAGTGGAAATGAAAGAGAATTTATTGATTTTATGCAATTGCATCTAGAAAACCTCAATAAATTTGTTGACCGCATAGTGATTGGCTGTTGTACAGCACATTATGCTCTACCTCATATTCCTGAACACCTTACTAATAAGGTAATTTCCTTAATTAAAATTGCAGACCAACAACTGCAAGAACATGATGAGCCAGCTATTTTACTTGCAGGTACAGGCGCTTACCATAAAAGATTGTTTCACGAAGGTTGTACTGCTGTTAATCGCATTATTTCTCTATCTGAAAAAGAACAGGACTGGCTCCTTGAAATTATCTTTAAAGTATTAAAGCGAGGACACGATCCACTGACAATTCTTGCAGACATCCAAGAATTGTTAGATAAATATAAGACTCGTTCCTTTATTTCCGGCTGTACAGAATTTCATCTTTTCACTAAATCTCTCAAATTAAATGGAATTGATTCTATTAAAGCGATCGATCCTTTAACTACCATCGCTCAAAACCTTTTTCAACTATTAGAGCCAGTCACATATAATATTAATTCACTTCCAGAAAAAATAAAATTACCTGAAAAAGTTCAAGTTCATTTATAAACTTCCTGATAACTTGTAGTGTATAGGAGAAATTAGATGACAGCTATTTCCCAAAAAAAAACCACAGTGAATCTTAAAAATTACAAGATTCTTTTAATAGGTAGAATGTACCATGAAAAAGGTGAAAAATTACTTGAAGAATATACAAATGTCGAAATTTTAAAAGAACCAACAAAGAATCAAATCAATGATGCTATTCAAGAAGCATCCGGTGTCTTTGTTCGTTATCCTACTAAATTAGATGCCCAAGCGATCGCATTAGCAAAAAATTTAAAAGTCATCAGTACCTCTGGGTTTGGAACTGATGCAATTGATATTGCTACTGCAACAAAACAGGGAGTTGTCGTAGTCAACAATCCTGGTTTGTCAACAACTGCTGTTGCAGAACACACGATTTGCATGATTTTAGCTTTGGCAAAAAAGCTAATTTTTCTCAATCAGTGTGTCAAAACAGGAAACTACCTAATTCGTAATCAGGTACAACCAATGCAAATCGAAGGAAAAACACTTGGGATTGTTGGTTTGGGAAGGATTGGTAGTGCTGTTGCTCATAAGTGCAATACAGCATTTCAGATGCGAGTTTTAGCATACGATCCTTACGTCCCAGCCAGCAAGGCAGAAGCATTGGGTGGAACTTTGGTAAATAATTTAGAATATCTTTTGGCTGAATCTGACTTTGTATCTTTGCATCCCGAACTAACCGATGAAACCTATGAAATGTTTGCTCTAGAAGCTTTTGGAAAAATGAAACCCACTGCTTTCTTAATTAATACATCTCGTGGGAAGATAGTTCGAGAAAAAGATTTGGTTGTAGCCATTCGTGAAAAATTGATCGCAGGAGCAGCAATAGATGTATTTGAGCCAGAACCCCCATCTCAGGATAATCCTTTATATGACTTTGACAATGTAATTTTGTCACCCCATCTGGCTGGAGTTACACCTGAAGCTGCTATGGCTGCTGCACTTTCCGCAGCTAATCAAATAGTGCAAGTGCTTCAGGGTAAAAAGCCACCTCATATTGTTAATCCAGAAGTTTGGCAAAAATTTCCAGACCTGCAATGAGAACCGCTATATTTCTAAAATATGCAAACTGAAGTTTTTCGCGATCAACACTCAACTAATAATCCTAATGTTTCAGGTTTTAATAATTTTTGGGATTATGTCGGAGCGATCACCGGGCCTTACTGGTATCCTACAGATCCCAAGGGAAGACCATTTGCAGAGGTGATGCGCTCATGGGGAATGCTCGTTCTCCTAATTGTATTAATCATTGGTCTTGTGGGCGTAACAGCCTTGAATAGCTTCGTTGATCGCTATTTAGTCGATGTTATTGTTCAAAACAAAGATATGTCTTTGTTTGTCAAGACCTTATCAATTTACGGCATTGGACTGCTATTGATCACGCTCTTGACAGGATTTACTAAATATGTAAGGAAAAAGATTGCCCTTGATTGGTATCAATGGCTAAACAAGCGTATTTTAGAAAAATATTTTAGCGATCGCGCCTATTATAAAATCAACTTTAAATCCGATGTTGATAACCCAGACCAACGTCTATCCCAAGAAATCGAACCTATCGCCAGGACATCTGTTAATTTTGCAGCTACTTTGTTAGAAAAAGTCCTGGAAATGACGACATTTTTAATAATTCTTTGGTCAATTTCTCGACTGGCCGTAGGTATTTTGCTGATTTATACGATTATAGGCAATTTGATTGCTGTGTACTTGAGTCAAGAATTAGAGAAAATTACTCAAGAGGAACTCGAATCTAAAGCTAATTACACTTACAGCCTGACTCATGTTCGTAATCATGCGGAATCAATCGCATTTTTTAACGGAGAAAACCAAGAATTAAATATTATTCTGCGCCGATTTAATAATCTCCTCGAAAGTTCTGCAAGTAAGATTGATTGGGAGAAAAATAAAGATATTTTTAACAGAGGATATCGATCTGTTATCCAAGTATTTCCATTTGTAATATTCGCACCTGCATATATTCGTGGGGAAATTGATTTTGGACAAGTTAATCAAGCAGTCATCGCTTGTAGTATGTTTGCTAATGGTCTGGCAACATTAATAGATGAATTTGGGACTTCCGGACGCTTTTCTAGTTACGTTGAGCGTTTAGCCGAGTTTTCGGAGGCTTTAGAATCTGTTACCAAACAACCAGAGAATGTTAGTACGATTAAAACTATTGAAGAAAATCGTTTAGCTTTCGAGAATTTGACTTTACAAACGCCGAATTATGAGCAAGTAATCGTTGAAGATTTATCACTTTCTGTTCAAAGCGGAGAAGGTTTATTGATTGTTGGACCTAGTGGTCGAGGTAAAAGTTCTCTGTTGAGAGCGATCGCTGGTTTGTGGAATGCTGGTACTGGTCGTCTGGTGCGACCTCCTCTAGAAGAAGTATTATTTTTACCACAACGTCCTTATATAATTTTGGGAAGTTTACGTGAACAATTACTCTATCCTCATACAAATGAGCAAATGAGCGACGCAGAACTCAAAGATGTTTTGCAACAAGTTAACCTTGAAAATATAGAAACAAAAGGCGGTGGTTTTGATGCGGAAGTACCTTGGGAGAATATATTATCTCTGGGAGAACAGCAACGCCTAGCTTTTGCACGATTGTTAATTAGCCAGCCTCGCTTTACAATCTTAGATGAAGCAACCAGTGCTTTAGATTTAAAAAATGAAGAAAATCTATATCAACAGTTACAATCAACCAAGACAACGTTTATTAGTGTAGGACATCGAGAAAGTTTGTTTAATTATCATCAATGGGTTCTGGAACTTTCACAAGATTCGAGTTGGCGACTGATTTCTGTGCATGATTATAGTCTTGAGTTAGGTCGAGGGGGAGTATTATCTTCGGCTCCTCCCATTTAGAGAACGGGAGCATCTTAATTTTTTCAATACACCGCTAACGGTTAAAACCGTTAGCTAATAGCACAAATAGTCTGAAGACGACTTCATAAAATCAAGCAATCTGCTTAAGCAAACTTTAGTTATGAGATTGAAATTTCAATCGTAGGTGAGTAGGCGAGTTTTTGAACTTGAGTTACTAATGTTCTACAGATTTACGGCTCTGTGATTAATTATTTTTGTACCAATTATTGATTCTTCTCCATCCTTGATCACAAATTTAGAATTGTTAATTTGAATAACCTCGTACTTTTCAGTTATAAATAAAGAACCGAAAGTGGCTAGTATATCTCCAAAAGAAACTTTAAAGAATAGTGGTATTTGTAAATTGAAAGGAGATTTGGGAATAGATTTAAGATTCAAATACAAGACTCTATCATTGATGTACCAAACACCATTAAATTTGTTACCTGTTAGCAATTCTTTGGGTTTAGATGAAATAAATGTTTGTACTCTAATTTGCTCATAGGTCATATCAGTTTTAAATTCAACAGAGATTTTTTCCTTAGAAGTATCAAAACGCCATTTACCAAAAAGTAAAACTTCTATATCTATATCACAAAGATCACTATTACTCATATATATCCTCAAAGCAGTTTTGACTTTTGATTATTACTCAAAAATATGCAGTTAACACTTAAAAATGTTCATTGACACACTTTCACACGAGCAAAAAATAAGTGCATCTGCCAAACTAACCAAGATCCTACTCTCCATGCTCCCATTGATAAGTTTTCTACTGCGGAATCTGGTGATAAATCAGAGGTCTGTTGCTCATAGTGTAACCATTTTGCTGGTAAATGTCCCATTGGTGTCATGGGGGACAATTTAAAAGTTAATTGCTCATAATTTAACCAGCTTCCGTCTTTTCGCCAACCAAGGCGATCGCCAAGTCTTTTTTCTGTTTCATAGTCAACTCTACCACCCATTTCACTCCAGATACTTTGCTGAATACTGAAGCCGAAATAACCGTAACTGTAGTGATCCCACAGTTGATCAATAATGTGGAGGTCTTGACAAGAAAAATTATCAATATCTTCTTTATAAACTTCATTCCAGTAATTTTTAGCCATGACTTGTAGCATAACTTTAGCTGTTTCTAGATCAGCTTCTTTCCACTCTTGTTGAGCCAGGAGATTTCGCAGTTTAGTATAATCAATATTTTTAGTACTTTGAAATTCTTTTGAGAAACTAATATCATTAGTTAGCCCTATAAATTGCGTTTCCTCAGATAAAGATAGAGGTGGTATGGAGATACAATTAGCTTCTGCTATTTCTATTATTTTTGTTTGATCTGTGAGTTGTTTTGATATGTAGTTAGATATTAAATCAATCCCATTATCTAAAAAAGTCTCATTTTCAGTGAAATCAAAATTATTGAATTCCCATTCTAATAGTTGGGATTGCATAGAAGCATCTTTTAATCTTGTTTTTTTCTCATAACTTGTCACAATAAAATCGACAATCTTTTCAGAATTTATCTTGGTTTCATCCAGATTTAATAAGTTTGATTGATGCTTCAAAACATTATCTGCTAAGATTTTAATATCTCCAACAGTGCTGTAAAAATCTTCATCGATTTTGACTATTGCATCTATGAGACTTTGAAGAGGAGTAAAGTGATCTTGCAGAGAATTTTTAAAATTCATTGCGATGTTAGCTATGTTTGCTATTTCTTGACGAACTTTATAAGCTTTTGCTTGATATTCGTAAATTTCTTGATAGACTTCTAATTCTTTAATTACTTGTTGAACAATTTGCTTTTGAATTTTGGTATCATTTGCAATATCTTGAATGCCTTTACCCAAAAAGTTTATTTTTTCTATCATTAGCAAATAAGCATTACTTAACAGTAAAACTGCCTTCAAGTTCTCCTGTTTTTCCCATTTTAATTTCTCAAGTATTTTTGCATTGTTATTATTTCTAATCTCTAATTTTGCTCTTTCGTCTTCTAAACTCTTTATTTCCAAATATTTTTGTTTAAATATTTTTTTTAAATCATCTGTAAGCTTTAACAAGAAAAGCTGATAACTATCTTTGTAATTTTCCAAAAAATTAATAATATAAGTGTAATCTCTAATAAATAATTGTATTTCCTCTAAAAATTTTCCCTGACTGATTTCTTCTTTCCGCTTAATTATGCCCCATAATAGATGACGATATCGAACGCCTTCTTTAATTAATCTTTGACGCTTATTCATTTGTTTTTGAAGTTTTTTGACTCCATAATTTTTCAGAGCAGGTAACTGATAAGTTAGTTGATAAATCGTAATTTTTTTGTAAGTAATTAGTTGTCTTTGCTGTTTAGTTAACATGATTATGATTCTCAAAAATATGAGCAGACACAATTATTGTATTATGTCTGTTTTGCATAATTCTCATATCAATATGTTACCTTATCTCGTGATTCTATAGTAAGCATTTCAATTTTATCAATATAACGCTAAGGGTTTAGATTTTTTAAAATGCATTAAAATCTGACCCATTTCAACACTTTTGGATCTTTGTCATAGCGGTAGGTAATATTGTCTTTAGTAGTGATCGTCTTTCCCAAACTAGCTTTACCTCTAATAGTGTTAATCGGAGAATCTGTTAATGTCTGCATTTGTTTATGAGAAAGACCCTCAATTGTATCTATTGGTGATTGAGTTTCTGATTGATTTGGCAATTCATTCTTGTGAGGTTCATTTGCTATGATTTGAGTCTTTTTACTATTCTTAACGACATTTTTTTTATTTTTTTGATTCTGATAATCCTTGATGCTTACAAGTCGCCAACTCGAATCTTGTGAAAGTTCCAGAACCCATTGATGATAATTAAACAAACTTTCTCGATGTCCTACACTAATAAACGTTGTCTTGGTTGATTGTAACTGTTGATATAGATTTTCTTCATTTTTTAAATCTAAAGCACTGGTTGCTTCATCTAAGATTGTAAAGCGAGGCTGGCTAATTAACAATCGTGCAAAAGCTAGGCGTTGCTGTTCTCCCAGAGATAATATATTCTCCCAAGGTACTTCCGCATCAAAACCACCGCCTTTTGTTTCTATATTTTCAAGGTTAACTTGTTGCAAAACATCTTTGAGTTCTGCGTCGCTCATTTGCTCATTTGTATGAGGATAGAGTAATTGTTCACGTAAACTTCCCAAAATTATATAAGGACGTTGTGGTAAAAATAATACTTCTTCTAGAGGAGGTCGCACCAGACGACCAGTACCAGCATTCCACAAACCAGCGATCGCTCTTAACAGAGAACTTTTACCCCTACCACTCGGTCCAACAATCAATAAACCTTCTCCGCTTTGAACAGAAACTGACAAATCTTCGACGATCACCCGTTCATAATTCGGTGTTTGTAAAGTCACATTCTCGAAAGCTAGACGATTTTCTTCGATAGTTTTAATCGTACTGATATTTTCAGGTTGTTTAGTCGCTTCTTCTAATGCATTTGACAATTCAGCTAAACGTTGAGCATAACTGGAAAATCGTCCAGAAGCTGCAAATTCGCTGATTAATTGTCCCAAAGCATTAGAAAACATAAAGCTAACTAAACTAATTTGATTAATTTCTCCATAATCAATTTGATCTTGAATAAATAAAGGTGTAAGTATGAACATTGAGAACACACTAATGGCAGACTGATATGCTCTGTTAAAAATATCTTGATTTACTTCCCAATTCAGCCTGCGTTCACTATTTTTTAAGATATTATCAAATCTGCGTTGAATTATGTTTGTTTCTTCGTTTTCTCCCTGAAAAAAAGCTATTGATTCTGCGTGATTACGAACATGTGTCAGTGCATAACTATAATCGGCTTTAAATTCGAGTCCTTCTTGATTAATTTTATTCGTTTCTTGATTCAAGTAAATAGCAATTAAATTACCTATGATTGTATAAATAACTAAAAGCACTGCTATTTGTTGAGAAATTGTCCAGAGAATAATTAAATAACTTATTATTTGTAGGCTTTTCTCTAGGAAAGTAGCCGAAAAGCTTAGAGCATTGCTGGTGATGGGTTCAATTTCTTGGGAAAGACGTTGATCTGGATTATCAATGTCTGATTTAAAATTTATTTTATAGTAGGCGCGATTACGAAAATATTTGTCTAAAATATGATTATTAAGCCATTTATACCAATCAATAGCAATTTTTTTTCTCACAAATTTAGAAAATGCTATAAAAGCTGTTTCCAAGACAAGAACAAGCATGGAAATCCATAAGGTATCAAGATACTTAGAAAGGTCTTTTTCTTCAATGACAATATTGATTACATAGCGATTTAAGAAACTGCTTGCAGCTGTTATACCCACCAGCGCAACTATTAAAAAAACTAGAAGAATGAGCTTTCCCCATGCACTAATAACATCTGAAAATGCTCTTAATCCCGGCTTAGTTGGATACCAGAAAGGTTGAGCAACCACTCTCACATCTTCCCAAAATTGAATAAAAGCTGAAAAAAGATTACTTGAGGGTTGATCACGAATAACTTGAGCTTGCATGTTGTAAAAACCTATAAAGCTTTAATCTGGTGAAATTGTACTTAAAGAAAATTTATCCATTCATAGTAATTAGATGCTGTCACTTAGCGCAGCATTTTGCATTCAACGAATCCCTTGACTAAAGACAATCAGAATCGAAATATCACCGCAATGATTTCAATTGTTTTTGGGATCTTAACCTCTTCAACCTCAAGAATAATATCTTGACAGATTTGATTTTTAAGTTTTAGTTTTAGATCCTCTGTAATGGGTAAATCTTTTATTTCTTTAATGAGATATTTTACCGATTCAGTTTTGCTACGTTCTTCATATATCGCCTTAAGAATGGCTTCAATTCCATATCCCGCTACAATATCTCCTACAATGGTTATTAGACCAAGCAAGGCTATAGCTCCTACAATGCCAAATGGTCCTCCTAATGTTGTGAGAGTAGCTGCAACGGCGGCGGAACTACCTTCTGATGCAGCCGTTAGAATCACAAGAATTACGCCAAGAAGACCAAGACCAGCAAGTTTTTTAACAATTTCATCCATGCTAATTACCTAAAATACTAACATAATACACATTAATAAGAACTTTAAAACCCGCCTATGCGGGTTTTATCTGTCTAGCTGCGAATTTTATTTGCTAGGAATGAACGATTAAAAAACAGGAAAGCGTATCCGTTTCTAAAACATGCTATGAACGATGCAGAAACGAATATGCTTTTACAAGTAGTTTTGATTTATTAAATAACTGAAATTGATTGCTTTAATTTCAGATGTAAATCAATAGAGTTAACGATCTTCCCAATCGGAGGGAAACTTATAAGTAAAAGGAAAAGGTTTTGGAGCATCCTCTTCTGGTTCTGATTGTTGTTCTTCCAAGAAACGAGCAAAAAATGGTAACGCTTTGTTATTATTTTCAGACATGCTATTTCCTCGTAGAAAATTTACTTTAACAATATTATATATACCAATCAATACCTTCGCCAAATTTATGAACTGGTAGAACAAGGATCGGCAGGGT
>NZ_JCACKS010000213.1:0-50680 GCF_059505505.1 Pelatocladus sp.
TTCAACAAACGCTTTGATGTTCTCTATGGATGGAGAAAGGTTAATAAGCAACGTTAAAACGTATTCAACAAACGCTTTGATGTTCTCTATGGATGAAAGAACGTTAATAAACAACGTTTTTGTTTGTAGTGAGGACTAAAGTCCTTACTACGAACTTAAATATGCTAGTTGCTTGACATTTTCACCGTCTCTTTAGAGCGGTGAGAATGTCAACTTCTGAAAAATCTGCCATGCTGAAATTACCTTTCCTTGCATGAGTGCAGCAACTCCATTCAAAGCTTGAATCTCTTTGACATTGGGGTTTTTAACCAAACTCGGTTGTAGAGATTTTTCAGCTGCGCTAGGCTGCCAATTATATAGTTGGACAAATGCTAAATATGCCCAAGCATAAGGATTTTCTGAGTCTAGCTGAGTGACTTTTTCTAAAGCTGCTGTTGCACCATTGACTCTTTTTTGCAACACATTTGCTAAAGCCAAAGCATAAGCCGAATCGCGGTTTTGCGAAACATGCTGCAATCGATATTGCAAACTCAATCGCGCCTGTTCCAAATAATCTTGGATGGGATCGTATTGATTGATACGTCCAATTTCCGCAAATAATTGCTCCAATGCTTTTGTACCTTGTGGTAAGGTTGCTGCTAATCTCTGCAATTGTGTAATTAAATCCAGTTCGGGTGCTGTTGCAGGAGCGGCTTGTTGATCGATTTTTAGAGTCACTTTTGGCACAGGTATTGGGTAAGTTTCGCCAGTAATTCGATTGAGGTAAGTAGCCTCTAAAGTATAGTCTCCCGGTGCAATTTCAGCAGGTGGTAACATTGCTGTCCTTTCTGTGACTTGGAACGTACCTTGGGCTTTGTTTGCACCTGCGTATAAATTTCCCATACCAATACCGTGATCATGTGTCCATAATCTTTCTCCTCCTGGAGAAGTTTGGGAAGTGAGGTTTTTCCAAGTAAGTAATACTATTCCATTTTGCAGTTCTTCCCAAGCACCATTCCACTGATAACTTACAGGTACTGGGATTCCTGGCGGTGCTGTTTGTGGTACTGTGACTTGTAACAAAGCAATCTTCGCTTGTGGTTGGTTTGGGGAAATTGCTTTGACTTCTATTGTTGGTGTTTTTTGATGATAAAGATTTATAGTACCGCCATCTGCAACCCAAGATTTCTGAAGTTGGAAATTGCCATCTTGCTCTATAGTTTTAACCATGAGAGCTTGGGCTTTGGGAACTGAGCCTTGTTTGCCAGTTTTGGTAAGGAACCATCCAAGCGATCGCACATCCTGTTTAACAAATTTCTTTTTGGTTCCTACCTGTCGTCCATAAACTTGGGAATTTGCCAGTCTCCCATAGTAATTTAAATTATATTGGTTGATTTTTTTGGTTGATGGCAAGACTCCTAATGTGGAACGTAAATATGGTTCTGTGGTAATAATCTGGGCAATGATCTGGCGATGAGGTAACTCCTGTTTCATATTAGGGTAATGCTGGGCATCAGGACTCAAAGCTAATTTCAGCCAATCACCAACAAAACCACCAATTGGAAACAAATTAAACAGCATTAAAAGCACAGCTAAACCAAAAGTACCCCAACGAATACGCCGTCCCCACAGACTGCGAAAGCGAGTTAATCCGTATGCTAAAAATACTGAGAATACGGGTAAATAAGGTAATACGTATCGTGGGTCTTTATTTGGGTTCAAAGATGAAAGTAAGTAAGCACCTATGAAAAAGATTGCTAGCCATTTAAGTGAGGGTAAAGGGGATGTCTTGCTACGCAGATGATCTGACGCAGGGAATTTTGTGCTATCCCTGTCTTCTACTGAGCGTCCCCAATACAGTAGCAATGCAAATATCGGTATAACTAATAACGGTAAGGAAACATGTTCTGGCAATTGTTGCCAATAATAAGTCCAAGCTTGCAGTGTATTCAGGGGTGCATCACCTTCAGCGATCGCAGAATCTATCGTTGCTCGTTTGCCAGATGTAATAATCAGTAACCAATTGGTACGATACCAGGGACTAAACACTAATACTGACAAACATAAAGCCCCAACTAATTGCACCAACTGTTTCCAACACCGTTGACGAAAAGCCCCAAATGCTATCCATACTATTGGTGTCAGCAGAAAAAATAGCGCTGTCTGCTTCACCATCAGTGCTAAACCCAAGGATAATCCAAAAATTGCTGCCAATAGAAGAGGGTGGGGAGATGGGGAGTGATGTAGAGACGCGCCATGGCGCGTCTGGGAGTGTGGGGAGGTGGGGAGGATAATTTTTGACTTTTGAGGATTGACTTTTGAGGATTGACTTTTGAGGATTGACTCTTCAAATTTGAGTTTCCAAAGGGTGAGACAAAAAAAACTGAGAGTGACGACAGCTGCGAGGGGATAATCGAGGAGAAAATCTAAGCGTAAGATATAAAGAGCAGGTATGACTTGACAAATTGCAGCAGCCCACAAACCTACAACTTCGCTAAATAATATTGCACCTAATCCATAGACTGAGCCTAACAAAATAGCACTGAAAAACAGCATCATCAATGCAGCTTGATCTGGTCCAGTGCCAAAAATATTTTGGACAATAGCCCCAATAATGTAAGTTAAGGGAGGGATTTTAGACGATAGCATCCAAAAATTTTGCCACCACTGGCTATCCCACCATTGGGGATGCTGCAATGCTTGCCAATAAATCAAAGTACCAGTTAAATAATCTGCTTGATCCCAAGCTGGAACAGAATTGTCTAAACCAAACCAGATGCGATCGCACGCTGCACCCAATAGCCAAATAATACCGAGTATCAGTAAGTATTTAAACTGTTTGCGCTGATATTTTGCATGACTCATGAATCAGGAACATCTCAATGGTTATTTCACCTTGGTGTCTTAGTGTTTCAAAAGTTAATTTATTAAGCACCAAGACACCAAGATACAACACGATGGTTATCGATATAATTTAACCAATCGATTTTTCCATGACCACTCTGTGTAGTGCTGCTTCTTGTTGTTGAAAGAATAACCAAGAAATGGGAAAAAAAGTCATGTAGCGATTAAAAATTTCCAGATCGACTAACTCTAATGCTCGGTGTTGGTTTTCACTCAACCTTTGATACCATGCTCGTAAAGTTGGTTTGTAATCGTGAACTGAGTCATGGGTAATTTTAAAGCCGACTTTCTTAGCAGTTTCAATATGAACAGAGTGCATGACCAAAAGAGAACCTGGGAAAAATAACTGTACCATTACCATCGAAGCGGGATATGGTTCACGTTCAAGGGAAAAGAACTGATGTACTGCGAGTCCTCCAGGAACTAGAGCGTCGTATATTTTTTTGTAAACTTTCTCTATTTCTTCAGGTCTGACATGCTCTAGAGATCCAATTGAGAGAATACGATCATAAGATGCTTGCTGAAAAGGAGCAGTAATAAAGTTAGTTAAACAGACGTTTAAACCTAATTGTGTTTGAGCATAGGCTAATTGCTCTCTGGATAAAGTAAAGCCAGTTAACTCACCAGAGTGTCCTGCATCCTGAAGATATCTCAGCATAGCACCCCAGCCGCATCCTAAATCCAAGATCCTCTCGCTTCCATGCAAGTTCAACAGTCTCATGAGATACGCAGCTTTGTTTGCTTGCGCTTCTTCCAAGGTTTGGCGATCGCTTAAAAAGTCGGCGCAGCTGTAAAATCTGTATTTATGATCGAGAAATAAAGCATAGAAATCATTTGATATATCGTAGTGAGCTGCAATTCCGCTTGAATGCTCACATTTAAGCATAAAATCCAGATATGCTTTTCTTATTGGCTCTGGAGGATAAGCTTTCGCCAACCACTCAATTAAAGATGATTTTGGCTGAGTCCAAAATTTCCAGTTCTCTGTTGCTTCTAAAGGAACTGGCGAATGAATTCTGTAGTTCGCGATCGCATAAAGTAAACCACGAGCAATGAGATCTGAGGTGAACTGAGATAATCTCTGCGACTCAATCATTATTTATTGTGGGTTCACAAACTCCAAATAACCATGACTCAGTTCTTTTACTGCTAACTCATAAAACTGCTGCCCATGTTCTGGTGTTGCTAAGGCTGGATTTGATCCCATCCTACCATCTGGGTAATGTTGACGAAAATCTTTTGCACCATAAATTCTGTGTCCTTTCCCAACTTCTGAACAAAGGGGTGCTTGCTTAATCGCTTCTGGATAAACAAATTGAGTTACAGCTACTTCACTTGGCGTTGCATGGGAACCTTCTTGATCCCCGTATAATTCTTTGGCTAGCTTAAATACCGAACTGCACATAAACCAGTTAGCGACTTGACATTGCACATTTTGAGCATTGGGAATGTGCAAATCTTCTAAATGTGCATAAGTTTCTGAAAAAGCTGCTTTGAGGGTAGCGATATTGCCGCCGTGTCCGTTGATAAAGTAGAACTTGGTAAAACCTGCTTTCGCTAAACAAGTGATGTAATCTCGCACAACTAGAATCATTGTGCTGGGACGCAAACTGATTGTACCGGGAAAAGCTGTATGATGCAGTGCCATGCCAACATTGATTGTAGGTGCAACTATGGCTTGGGTTGCTTCGCCGACACCACGAGCGATCGCTTCTGCACTAATCGCATCTGTACCAATTAATCCTGTCGGTCCATGTTGTTCTGTAGAGCCAATCGGGAGAATAATACCCTGAGATTTTTGTAAGTATGCTTCGACTTCTTGCCAAGTACTCAGATGCAATAACATTTTTGATTGTTGGTTGTGGGTTTTTTGTTATTCTAACCACTAAGGGACTTGCTACTAACCCCTAACCACTAACCATTTGTTGAGTGCTTTGTATGCTCGAATGCTTTCAACAGTAGGATTGAATATCTTCTCCACATTGGTCTACTAAATAACACAAAGCCCGAAAACGCAATCCTACAAATTGGTCATAGAGTGGGTTTAACTTACACATGGGCGGAATATGGGCTACCGTGCGACCGAATAAAATAATATCTCGTTCAAAGGGACACTGGGCGGGGATCAATTTAGCGATAAATTTTGCCAATTTCTGATTTTGAATATCAAATGAATCGAGCCATTGACGTAATGGTTGTAGGAAATCAGATTGAGACTTGCTCAATTGATGTTTAATTTCTGATTGATTTTTTTCTGCATTGTGATTAACAAAAACTGAGAAAACAATATTTTTAGTGCTAGTTCCAAGCATAATAATTACCCTTCCATTTCATGGATGATTTATTGCTTTATCTATTTATATTGACGCTTAATCAGTCGTTAATAACTGTTCAGCTAAATACAAAATAACAAAAAAAACCTTAAGAGTTTTATTTTGCTGTTATTGATTTTTAATCGCGGATATATCTATTACCTATATCGAATGTAATTTAATTACTAACTATCCAACATTATCTAGAGATGTAAGTTTATGGAAAAAGTCTGAATTTTACTCCTTCTTTGGCTAGATTACACTAGGCAGATCCTTTTGCCAATACTGAATTTTAGAGTATTTACTCTCATGCAAAATGTTACTGCGGTTACAAAAGTTTATGACTAACATCCCTAATGGTAGTAATTATATTTATTAATAAGATTAAGTAATTATTAAAAATAAACTAATTTATATAAAATTCTGAACAAATCTTTCTCAGGAAGTGTGTCCACTAAGTAGTGTCTGAAAAAGGTTATGGGCAATCAAAATAGTTTTCCCTGCTGTATCCTGAGTTTTTTATTTACTACCCCCTTCGGGGCGGGTGTAAGGGTGTGGGGTGTAGGGTGTAGGGTGTAGGGGGGAAGAATCTAGTCCCGAAGCCTCTTTTTAAGCCTCGCCCCTTGTGGGCGAAAAAATCTTTGCATTCCGAGGAAGGTTGAAACCCCACACTCTTTGTGGGTGGCTTATTCCCCTACACCCCACACCCTACACCCCACACCCACACCCCACACCCTTACACCCTGTTCATTCCTACACCCCTATACCCGGCTTGGTTATTACAATCTCTGCGCGTCTGGTGCGTCAGAGCCTCAGTTTCAATAAAATGAGAAATGAAATATAAATTCATTTGTTGGCTGCGTAAATATCTAATTCACACAGGATGAATACACAAGGACTAAATGAAGAGAAGAGAAAATTATGACTTCACAAACTTTACAGCAAATAGATCAGGGTAAAGCAGAAGCCTTTGCTCAAGGAATGTTGGGTATTCTCAATAGTGGCGCGATCGCCTTAATGGTTTCCATCGGTCATCGTACTGGACTGTTCGACACCTTAGCAAAGTTACCAGCATCTACACCTGAGCAAATAGCAGACAGTGCTGGATTGAATGAAAGATATGTACGTGAATGGTTAGGATCAATGGTGACAGGTGGTATTGTTGAATATGATCAGCGCGATCGCACTTACTACTTGCCTCCAGAACACAGCTTGTTCTTAACACGCTCTGCTGAGATGAATATTGCAGCAACGGTTCAATTTATTCCAATCTTAGCAATAGTTGAAGACCAGATCATTGAATGTTTTTACAAGGGCGGAGGAGTTCCCTATTCAGCTTATAAGCGCTTCCATCAAGTAATGGCAGAAGAAAGCGATCAAACAGTGGTAGGGGCTTTGCTTGATCATATTCTTCCCCTTGTCCCAGGTTTAATGGAAGCATTGCAAGCAGGAATTGATGTACTAGATGTTGGTTGCGGAAGTGGTCATGCTATGAATATGCTGGCACAAACATTTCCCCAAAGCCGATTTACAGGCTATGACTTTTCCAATGAAGCGATCGCCACAGCTAGAAATGAAGCCCAAAAACTTGATTTAAACAACGTTCAGTTTCAGGTTAAAGACGCCGCAACCATAGACGAAATTGACCGATACGATCTAATTACAACCTTTGATGCTATCCATGATCAGGCAAAACCTGATGTTGTGTTAAGTGCGATCGCTCAAGCATTGCGTCCTGATGGTACATACCTCATGCAGGATATTCGTGCTTCTAGTTATGTTGAGGGCAATCTTGAGCATCCTGCTGGTCCTTTTCTTTATACTATCTCTTGTATGCATTGTATGACAGTTTCCCTAGCCATGAATGGGGCTGGACTCGGTGCTGTTTGGGGTGAAGAAAAAGCCCTAGAAATGTTAGAGGAAGCAGGCTTTAAAAATGTTGAAGTCAAACGCCTCGATCATGATTTACAAAATAACTACTACATCGTCAAAAAAACTAGTTTGTAGCTGTAGTGAGGTATTACAGGAATTATGTGTAAACTATGTGCGCTAAGTTTGCGTTATCAACAACCTAGTTCTGGTAACTCGCAACTACCTAATCTCAAGCAATTTTCTTCTCTGATTGCTAACAAACAACCCACACCTCGACCAAATAAGACATCTGAGAAAGTTAAAAATTAGTACTCGATTTCTCTGATGTTGAGCTTTTACTCCAGTTCTAGACATAAAATATCAACCATACAATAACCCCGCTCAGTTACAAGCGGGGTTTTGTAAAGTTATTTTGCTAAATTTTTAATCTATTTTAGTCTTAAAACAAACTCATCAACGTAATCACACTGGCACTGGTCAACATGACTAATGCTCCCATAACCAAAGACTGATTCAGTTGATTTGGAGTTTTTGAATCGTTCATTTTGTATGATCCCTGATTTTTTAAGGATTCTATTAACGATATCAAAATGAGTATATTTATCCATCAAAACATGGTAAAACTTAAAATAGCGTTACTTATCTTAGTAAAACCAAAGGTGAATACTAACTCCTAAGTCATTAGTCATTATTTAATTATTTGTCATCTTCCAACCCTAAAACCCAGGCAAAATAATTACCTGATATCCGACCAATATACGTGTCTTTTTTATTGTAAAATAATTCTTAAGAAAGCTACGGAACTGTTTGACTAAAAAATAACCATGACCATTTCCACAGTATCTAGGAACCAAATCGCCGATTTAGACTTGGAACAATTGAATCAGAAGTATGAGAACGCTCATCCAAGCGAAATCTTGGCATGGTCTGTTGAGAATGTTCCCACAAAACTGGTACAAACGAGTGCTTTTAATGTTGATGACATGCTGATCACGGATATTCTGTACCGTGAACTCAAGCATCCAGTACCTGTGATATTTCTCGATACCCTGTTTCATTTTCCCGAATCTTTGGAATTGGTCGAAAAAGCCAAACAAGTTTACGATCTGAATCTGAAACTTTACAAAATCCCTGATGTAGATACCCGCGAAGCTTTTACAGCCAAATATGGTGATGAACTCTGGGATAAAGATATTGCTAAATTCCACCACCTCACGAAAATAGAACCTTTGCAACGAGGTCTAGCAGAACTAGATACTGTTGCTTGGATTACCGGACGCCGCCGTGACCAGGCTGCAACCCGTGCTAACATGCCCATATTTGAAATTGACGGCAATGGCCGGATGAAAATTAATCCTCTAGCGAATTGGACACGCGAAAAAACTTGGGGTTACGTCGCAGAACATGGGGTAATTTATAATCCTCTCCATGACAAAGGTTATCCCAGTATTGGCGATGAACCAATCACAACCCCAGTCGCAGACGGTGAAGACGAACGCGCTGGACGCTGGCGTGGTTTTGGGAAGACTGAGTGTGGAATTCATATTTAATTATTTGTCATTTGTCATTAGTTCTTAGTCATTTGTAATTAGAGTATTAAACAAAGGACCCTTACGGGTTCGCCAGTCGCTCATGGGGGAGACCCCCAAGACCGCGCTGGCTCACAAATGACTAATGACCAAGGATAAATATGATTAAAATCCTCCATCTTTCAGATATCCACATGGGAAGCGGTTTCTCCCACGGACGTATTAATCCTGAGACAGGTTTAAATACGCGATTAGAGGATTTTGTCAAGACTCTATCTCATTGTATTGACCAAGCTCTCACGGAACCTGTGGATTTGGTCATTTTTGGTGGTGATGCTTTTCCTGATGCGACACCACCACCTTATGTCCAGGAAGCTTTTGCTGGTCAGTTTCGCCGTCTTGTAGATGCTCACATTCCCACAGTATTGTTAGTGGGGAACCATGACCAACATTCCCAAGGTCAGGGCGGAGCAAGTTTGTGTATTTACCGCACTTTAGGTGTCCCAGGAATTGTAGTAGGTGATACTTTGCGTACTCACCATATCCACACCCGTAATGGTCTTATCCAAGTTATTACCCTACCTTGGTTGACCCGTTCTACGTTGATGACTCGCCAAGAAACTGAAGGTTTATCTTTAAGCGAAGTACATCAACTACTTGTTGAACGTTTGCAAGTTGTTTTAGAAGCAGAAATTCGTCGTCTTGATCCCAATGTACCAACAATTCTTTTGGGTCACTTGATGGCTGATAATGCTAGTTTTGGGGCTGAACGTTTTTTGGCAGTTGGTAAAGGTTTTACAATTCCCTTATCAATGTTGGTGCGACCCTGTTTTGATTATGTAGCTTTAGGACATGTCCATCGTCACCAGAGCTTGAATAAATCCAATAACCCACCAGTGATTTATCCAGGAAGTATTGAACGGGTGGACTTTAGTGAAGAGAAGGAAGAAAAAGGCTATGTAATGGTCGAGTTGGAACGCTTTAGCGCTAAATGGGAATTTAACCCTTTACCTGCGCGGGTTTTCCACACAATTGAGGTGGATGTCTCAAAAGCAGAAGATCCACAAGCCGCTATTATGAAAGCGATCGCCAAGTATAATATTGACGATGCAGTGATCAGACTAATTTACAAACTTCGTTCTGAACAATTGGATATAATTGATAACGCTGCACTCCACAAACTATTAACTCCAGCTCATACCTACACCATTCAACCAGAATTAGTCAGTCAATTAGCTAGACCTCGCGTCCCCGAATTAAGCGCTAGTAATAGTATTGATCCTATAGAAGCACTCAGAACATACCTAAACAACCGCGAAGATTTAAAAGATATAGCAACATCGATGCTGGAAGCAGCTCATAAATTGCTAGCTGTGGATGAAGACTGGGTAGAACCCATTTCTGGAGAGGAAAACAGCAATCAAATTAATCAGGTGACATTAGATAATGCAGACAATACAGAGCATCAGTTACGGTTAATTTAACTAGTTCATCGGTTGTCATAATTAATGCGTCTTTAGGCTTGATTTCGTCGTTGATCTAGGTGCTGTTGATGCAATTGTGGAAAATTTTCTAAGTCCTCTATCGTTTGAGGGGCTGGAAAAATTACAGCATCATCAGATGTGAACCGATCCAAATATATTTGAAAGGCTTCCTCGTCTTCTCTATGTTCAAGGATATATTTACGTAATTCACCACGGGTCATTGACATAAAATCAGGTTTACTCATACATACCTCCATTTCCCGTTTGAGTAATTTCTATTTTTGACTAATCCGTCACCCTTGGGGATACTCAACTACAAACATTTCTCTACACAAAGACCAAAATGTGGTGTTAGTCTGAGGTATTAAAATCTACACACCCTTAGTCTTCTGTGTAACTCTTGATTCTATGTCTAAGTTTGTCTGTGCAACTTTAATCGCAACCGCTCTACTTTTACCGTCAGCCAATAATTACAAACCTGCTTTTGCTGGTACTTGTGCTTCCAAGTGTGGCCCTCGTCCGATTCAATTTTCACCTGGTCAACGCATCCAAGTTAAAGTTATAAATCGTACGCCAAGGGTGTTGATTATACAGAAGCCCTCTAGTACTAATCCCATTCCTTTACAACCAGGACAAGAACTACAGATTAATCAGGGAGATGGTACAGAGCCAAATGTATCTTTATTATTTTGGGATGACACTGGTTTACCATTAAAGGCAAATATTTCAAAGTTAAATTTTGCGACATTGGGAGTAGAACTGCGTCCAAATTGGTATGCTCCTGGCGATCGCGCCATTTATATTCTTGATGATGGACGAGTTGACGTGTTGTGAAGCTGGAGTGTATGAGATATTAGTGATGACTCCTAATTGCAATTGTGCTAGACCAATTCCCAACTACAGCAACAAAAACCCGTCGGCGTTTACCTAATCAACGTTGGCAAATTTACCCGCAGAAAATAGAATTAGCACAGAACCTGGCAAAGGCGACTAATTTACCGTCTTTGCTCAATCAGCTGCTAATTAATCGCGGTATTGAAACCCTTGAAGAAGCACAAGCTTTTTTAAATTCTGAGTCAATAAATCTACCTTCGCCTTTACAAGAATTTCCAGATCTTGCAGTTAGTTTAGAGTTGTTGCAAACTTGTATTACCTGTAAAGAGAAAATAGCCATCTGTGGGGATTATGATGCCGATGGAATGACTAGCACCGCTTTACTATTACGTAGTTTACGCTGGTTAGGTGCCGAGGTAAATTACGCCATTCCTAGTCGGATGCATGAAGGCTATGGCATCAATAAACGAATTGTAGAAGAATTTTACAATGAAGGTGTTAAACTAATTCTAACAGTTGATAATGGGATCTCTGCGTTTGAACCCATTGCTAGAGCCAAAGAACTTAATCTACAAGTAATAGTCACCGATCACCACGACATTCCGCAACAATTACCCCCAGCCAACGCTATTCTCAACCCAAAGTTACTACCAGAATCTTCGATTTATCGTGGTGTAGCTGGTGTGGGTGTTGCCTATATTTTAGCAATTTCTTTAGCTCAACAGCTAGGACAAGCTAATAGTGGCATTATCAGACCAATGCTGGAACTGTTTACCCTGGGAACCATTGCTGATCTCGCTCCCTTAACTGGAGTAAATCGCCGTTGGGTAAAACGTGGTTTGCTGCAATTACCTAAATCGCAACTAGCAGGAATACAAGCGTTGATTCAGGTGTCGGGAGTTGGGGGTCGGGGATTGGGGATTGGGGAAAGGGGACACGGGGGACACGGGGGACAAGGAGGACAAGATAAGGGACAAGGGGAAATTACCAATTCTCAATTCCCGAATCCAAAATCCATAGACGCGATCGCGGCTTCTCCAAGAGTAGTCCAAAATCCAAAATCGCTAAAGCCTGAAGATATTGGGTTTCGGCTTGGACCACGGATTAATGCTATTGGTAGGATTGGTGATCCCCAAATTATGATTGAGTTACTCACTACAGATGATATGGGGATTGCTTTAGAAAAAGCGATGCAGTGTGAGCAAATCAATCAGCATCGTCAACAGATGTGTGAACAAATTGAACAAGAAGCGATCGCAATTGTAGAGACGTCACATGTAACGTCTCTACAGGAAGATCGGGTTTTGGTTGTTGTGCAACCCAACTGGCATCATGGTGTAATTGGTATTGTCGCCTCTCGCTTGGTAGAACGCTATGGTGTTCCTGTGTTCATTGGTACTTACGAAGATGACAAGCAAATTCGCGGTTCTGCACGGGGAATCCCAGAGTTTCATGTTTTTGAAGCTTTAGAATATTGCCAAGACTTACTAGGTAAATTTGGAGGACACAAAGCCGCAGGTGGATTTTCTTTACCTGCTGAAAATTTAGTAGCACTGCGATCGCGTTTGGTGGAATTCGCTAACCAATGTCTAGAAATTCAGCACCTGAAACCACTCCTCAAAATTGATGCTGAAGCTAACCTCAACCAAATTAACCAAGAACTCTATCAACAACTACACGCTTTAGAACCCTGTGGTATCGATAACCCCAATCCAGTATTTTGGACTGCTAACGTGCAAGTCATTGAACAGCAAACCGTTGGTAAAGGTCATATTAAGCTAACAGTTGCCCAAACCATTGACCAACAACAATTTAAAATTAAAGCGATCGCTTGGCGCTGGCGCGATTATTTTCCCCTACCGCAACGAATAGATATTGCTTATAAACTGCGAGAAAATCATTTTAATGGCAACACCAGTATTGAGTTAGAACTAGTCGGTGCAAGAGTTTCTAGTCATTCGTATGCGCCGTTTACTTCTGACACCACTTTATCAAAAGCTGCTTTTGAGTACAATCACCGTCAGTATACCTGTGGGATTTATCAAAATGGTTCTTTACCAGAATTAAGAATTAAAAATCCCAATGGTAAAGTTTTAGCTATTGAACAGGGAAAAACAGTCGGTTTGCTAGGTAATAATCGTCAAGATGCCAAAGAAGTTGACATCTCACAACTACACTATGATGCCATTATTCAAGCAGCACTCAGGGCTTTAGGGACTTGTGACATACTCCCACACTGACTGCAAGCAGTACAGTGTGGGCTTCTCAACCAATCCGGCTATATATACTGCGCGCGGAGGCGTTGAGCTTTGTTTTAAGTCCACGGAATGCCCTAGGATGTAGGGGTATCTACAAGATTCCCCCAGGTGGCTTCTTGAAGCGTAGAAGTGGGGGATCTGGATGTCTCGATTTTCACAAATCAGATAGGATTGCTATACATTGCTATAGTTATATTTAAGATTTATAAGATAAGTTTTATGCCAGATAATTTAATGTACCAGCAAGATCATTTTGTTGTTTTAGAAACAAATCAAGAGGAACAATTTCTGACTGCATCAGAATTATTAGAAAAACTAACAGACGTTCTCCAGCAACTCAATCCTCAAGATTTACCACCAGATCTGCGTTCTTTGGATTCTATTGAACAAAAAGCTAAATATTTGCTTGACACAAGTTGTGAACTAAATGTTGGTCTTGGACAATATTTACAATGGTATGCAGTTCGCTTGGAAAAATGAATTTTACTCAAAAGTCAATGATTAATTGTCAAAATTCTTGACAATTGATCATTGACAATTGACTATTCTTTATCTGCAATCAGCGTTAGTTCAATAATGTCTTCTGCTGGTTGTGTGATTTTTACATCTACTCCAGGACCAAAGTAATTGACCATTTTCTCTTGTTTTTGCTGCCACGCATCAATTGGGATGACTGACGAATCAAATTCTAATATCAAGGTATAATTTCCGTTGATTTCTTCTTCTCGTAAACCAGTGATCGCTGGTAGTTCTTGATCTGAAGAAGTCAAACCTAAGTAGGATAAAGCACGGTCAAAATGAACATCTTGACCGTAGCAATAACGAGTTAGATCTTGGCGAATTTTATTTTGAGTCAGAGTTGCTTGCTGCTGGCGTAACGCCAAAACAGTTGGCGTAGTAGCTTGACTGAAGGGTACGGGTTTGAGTTCATTAGCTTTCAGGGCCAATCCTCCCAACAACAACGGAATCCCGTAAAAAAATCCCACGAGATTGAGAGTCGCATTATCGTTAGCATAGGCGATGAAGCCGATGATGGTTAAGATACCACCGATGGTTAAACCCAGTGTTCCCAAAGAAACTTGGCGTAACATGACTTAATTTTTAATATTTTTTCTTAGCACTAGTTTTATTATCATCTGCGATCGCCAACAGATTAGGGAAAAGGATAGTTAAAAGTATCTGTTTTTTTGAGTTAACTTTGAATTTGAACATATTCCTAAACAGAAGCAAAAAATTATGGATGCACAAACCATTAAAGAACGAATCGCCCAAATTCAAAGCAAGCGCGAGTATCTAATGAGTTTACTGGAGCAACCAAACTTGGGAACTTTAAAAATAGACGTGAATCAAGCTTTGGAAGAAATGGATGAGTTAATCGATGAATATAGACGCACCTTTCCAGATACAGAATTTTAATTAAGCTCGATCCCTTGGACAATAGTCTTACAACAAGGGTATGAAAAATCGACCACCGATGCACACTGATGGTTCATTGGTTTGCTGCTTAGTAAATACCTGTTCCCTGATCCCTTAAAACAAAAACAACGATATCGGTAGTAACCAATTATTCCAGTTCTACCGATTTATTTTCCATTGCTTCCAAGTTTTTCAACTCCCAAATGAGGAATTTCAGTAATTTCAACAATTTTGTCTGTATCCTTTATCCAGCAATCGTACCATTAATGCTCCCTTGCCCTAGTTGCCTAACTAAGGAAACTAGTTCGGTAGTAGGTACATCTTTTTTACAAACAGCGTCTAAACAAGCTCTTGCTTTTCCTTCAACAAGTTTAGAGTCATCCACTGATGAGTAGGCAATAATCTGAGTATTAGGAGCAATAGCTTTAATTTCACTAGACGCACTCCAGCCATCCATAACTGGCATTTGCAAGTCCAGAATAATTACATCAGGCTTGTGCCGCTTAACCATTTCTATGGCTTCTTGACCGTTACTAGCTAAACCTACAACTTGAATATTCTCTTGAGTAGACAATATTAACTGTAAAGTTAAGCGAGTCAGTTCATGGTCATCAACCACTAGAACGCGCAAGGTAGAAGACTCACAAGACAACATTAACATCCAAGGAAACTATAAAGTTAATGCACAACAACCTTTATAGTTTATGAGAATCACTACAAAAACTAACTCTATCCTATGGTTGAATAAATTCAATTTTTTCCAAGATGAGATATGAATATTTATTAATATTAATTTTTACCAACAAAGTTGTGTAACTACTTGTCAGGATAAACATAACTCTTTGTTGAATTCATTAAGTTTGAGGCGATCGCTTGTGTATTTAAAGCCATAGACATGAGAGTTTTTTGCGAACTAGCTTCTGGACAATCTTCACCAGGACGCCTTTGAATGTATCTGCCATCTGCTTGTAACTCCCAGGCTTGGCGATTATCTGCTAACATAATGCCTAAAATTTCCTGCAAATCTTTAGCAATATCTGGATCTAAAATGGGGGTAATTACTTCTACTCTTCGATCCAAGTTCCGGGGCATCCAATCGGCACTGCCAATATAGATTTCCTCTTGACCATTATTATAGAAATAAAAAATCCGGGAGTGTTCTAAAAACCGACCGACAATACTAATAACGCGAATGTTTTGGCTAATGTCTTTGAGTCCAGGACGTAAACAGCAAATACCCCGCACAATTAAGTCGATTTGCACACCGAGGCGGGAAGCTTTGTAAAGTTCAGAGATGATTTGTGGATCAACAAGGGAGTTCATTTTGGCAACAATGCGCCCAGAAAATCCTTTTTGAACATTTTCAATTTCTCTTTGGATCAATCCAGTAAAGCGATCGCGTAAATTTACAGGTGCAACTAACAATTGACGATAAGACTTTTGCCGTGAGTATCCTGTCAAGAAATTGAATACATCTGTCACATCTGCTCCCAACTCTTCTTGACAAGTAAACAATCCCAAGTCTGTATATAAGCGTGCTGTTTTGGGGTTATAATTACCAGTGCCAATATGAACGTAGCGACGGATACGGTCTTGCTCACGCCGCACAACCATGACAATTTTAGAGTGGGTTTTCAAACCTACTAAACCGTAAACTACGTGAACTCCAACGCTTTCTAAACGTTTTGCCCAGTAAATATTATTCTCTTCATCAAACCGCGCTTTCAGTTCTACCAATACAGATACTTGCTTGCCATTTTCCGCAGCAGCAATTAAGGCATTCACGATTGGTGAATCACCAGAGGTACGATAAAGAGTCATCTTAATTGCTAAAACATTCGGATCATGGGCAGCACTGGTAATAAAGCGTACCACTGACGTCGAAAAAGATTGATAGGGATGGTGTATAAGTAAATCTCGTTCTCGAATCACAGCAAAAAAATCTTTGCCTTCTTCTATTTCTAAGGCTTCGGAGGCGAGATTTATTTCCCGAATACGTTGCAGACGAGGAGGTACAACAGACTGCCAAGGAGGATCTTTTAGTTCTACTGGGACACTCAAAGACATAAAATACATTAAGTCGCTTAGTCCCAAAAGACCATCTACGTCATAGACATCACTTTCGGTTAATTCCAAATCTTGCAACAATCGATTGCGGATGAATTCAGGAGTTTGGGATTGAATTTCTAATCGAACAGGATTACCACCGACTCGCCTTTTTCGCAATTCTTGCTCTATAAAAAGTAGCAAATCGTCGGCTTCATCTTCTTCTAGTCCCAAATCAGCATCACGAGTAATGCGGAAGGGATGATATTCTTGAATGTTCATCCCTGGAAATAGGGATTCTAAATTATGAGCGATCGCCTGTTCTAAGGGTACACCAGTCCACAGAGCAGGTTTGCCATGACGTTGAATTCCTAACTCTGACGGTAAAGGTAAAAATCGTGGTAAAACTTTCGGGACTTTAACTCTGGCAAAAAATTCTTCTTCAGTTTCGGGATTTTTAACTACAACTGCTAAATTTAAACTGAGATTAGAAATGTAGGGAAAAGGATGGCTAGGGTCAACAGCTAAGGGAGTGATAACGGGAAATATTTGTTCTTCAAAGTAGTTGTCTAAATATTTACGCTGTTTTTCTGTCAAATCTATATAATCCAAAATATGGATGTCGTGATTTGCTAATACTGGTCGTAGTACTTCCTCAAAATGTTGATGTTGTTGAGCTACTAGAGGACGCAGGGAAAAACTAATATCATCTAACTGTTGTTGTGGTGTGCGACCATCAAAACTTAATTGGCTAACTTTTGCTTCTACTTGTTGCTTTAAAACTGCAACGCGCACCATAAAGAACTCATCTAAGTTGGAACTGAAGATAGCCAAAAACTTGAGACGTTCTAAAAGGGGCGTACGTGAGTCTAGAGCTTCATGCAACACTCTACTGTTGAACTCTATCCAACTTAGTTCACGATTTAAGTAATATTGTGTATCGTTAAAATTAATTTGTTGATTGCTGGTCTTTTTAGATTTTGGCATGATCACCTAACCACAGGCAAGTGTAGCCTATACAAGTAAAATTGAAATCGACTCATCCAGTATCACAACTTGAGAAATTATCCTGACAAGCTTTTACTTTGATGAGCGGATAAGTCAATCTTGACATTTCTTGGGGCTAAAAGCCACAGAGATTATTAGTTAAGTTAATCTACTTAGCTAAAGTCAAACTACAGTGTTATCTATCACGTGACTGGGTTTTTTAGTGGTTGATGAAGTAGACTCCATGATGTACGTACATCAGGGTGAATAAAAACATAACTCTTCTTACACTTCTATACCCCAACACGGTTGGTGTTAAGGCTGTAAATCATTTCATGAAGGCAGAAGGCAGGAGGCAGAAGGCAGAAGGGAACCCACGTCTAAAAACGTGGGATTGAAACAAGGATGCCGTATTTCATCGCGCTACGCATCTCGAAATACATTTTCTTCCTTAGTGGGCTTTATACCCACAACTAAAGTTCTAATTGATACTTCTTGCCTTCTGCCTTCTGCCCTCGACCCTCTGCCTTTCTTTGTAAATTAAGCATTGTTCCCAAGCATGGAAATTGAGTGTAGTGCATCTCAAAGATTTCTCGTTGGTGTGTCCTGATATACAAAGTGGTGACCTGCTTAAAGCAATCGAGACGGCGATTCCAGCAACGACCAGGGGCAAACTAAACTGTTTAGTTTGCCCCTGGTCGCAGCTTCCGTAACACTACCCCTATTTGGATCGACCTGAAAGTAAAACGGTATCAGTGCCCAACTTCTACATTTTCGAGAATGCCGAGTGCGTCAGGGATAAGTACGGCTGTAGAGTAGTAAGCACTCACTAAGTAGGAAATGATCCCCTTGTCATTGATACCCATAAGCCGTACAGACAAACTCGGTTGGTATTCATCAGGGATACCTGTTTTGTGTAGACCTACCACCCCTTGGTCTTCTTGTCCGACACGGAATACCAAAATAGAGCTAGTACCCTCCCTGGTGATCGGAATTTTGTTACAAGGAAAAATCGGATAGTTGCGCCATGCAGGTACAATCTTTCCGTTGACCTCCGTGCTTGGGGAATAAACTCCACGACGGTTACACTCCCGACCAAAAGCAGCGATCGCACGAGGGTGAGCTAAGAAAAAACGAGATTTGCGCCGCCGAGAGAGCAATTCGTCGAGGTCATCTGGAGTCGGTGGACCGGTGCGGGTAAAGATGCGTTGCTTGAGATCGGCATTGTGCAACAACCCGAAATCAGGATTATTAAGCATTTCATATTCTTGCCGTTCCCGCAACGCTTCAATAGTCAGCCGTAATTGTTCCTCCGTCTGGTTCATCGGTTCGTTGTAGAGGTCAGCAACTCGTGTATTCACCCGTAAAATGGTTTGAGCGACGCTTAACTCATACTCCCGTGGACTCACGTCGTAATCAACAAATGTCCTGGGTAACTCAGTTTCCTGACTGTGACCTGCGGTTATGGCGATCGGCGCTTGATTATACTTATCCTTTGGTTTTCTCAAAATAGCTCTAAAGCGATCAATCTGAGTTTGCAACGCTTCAGACTGATTCATTAACTCCCGAAACGCCTGTATTGGCAAAGACAAAACTATGCACCGCGTAACGGCTCTGAGGCTAACATCCCAAGTATCCTGAGACAGAACTATAGCTTGATCGCCAAAATGAGCGCCATCAGATAAGATAAAGACATCCTGTAAAGCTTCCGCCTCATACTTTCCTGCCTTCAACTTATTAACTTTACCATGAGCAATTAATAACACCTGGTCAGCTGGTTGACCTTGCTGTACAATCACCTCACCAGGAGCAAATTCTTGTTGCACAAACCTGTCTGCCAAGGCGTTGAGTACCTCAATATCCTCAAATCCACGCAGTAAAGGTAGTTCGCAAAGTGTTTGGGGAATGACCCGCACCTGGGTTCCTGTATTGATAAAGCTGACTCGTCCATCGCCGACATTATAAGTCAAGCGACGGTTAACCCGATAGGTCCCACCCGTGACTTCTACCCAAGGCAACATCTGTAACAACCACCTGGGGGTAATGCCCTGCATCTGGGGCAGAGTTTTCGTGATTTCGGCTAAATTCCGCGCCCCTTCCGTGCTTAAGCTCATCTGGGATTGCCTGTTTTCTTGGTCTAAATCTGGCCTAATCGAAACACCTGTCATAAAGTTAACGTTCTATGTGACTAAATTTACAAAATAAGGGAACAGGCAACAGGAATTTCTGGTATAAAAAACTTCAGTCGTGGATCGAAAACCCACTTAAAAAAAAGATGTTTTACTCTCCGAGAAGCCGCTACGCGTCTACCAGACGCGCAGCGCTTTGAAAACGGTGTCCTTTTTTTCAATCCCACGGCTTAAGCCGTGGGATTAAGAGTTCCCTGTTCCTTTTTGACGATCAACTCTACTTAAAGACCAATTTCGACATCTTCAAGGATGCCTAGTGCGTCAGGAACGAGGACAGCGAGGGAGTAGTAAACACTAACCAGGTAGGAAATAACGGCCTTTTCGTTAATACTCATGAAGCGCACAGATAAACTAGGCTGATATTCATCTGGAATGGCAGTTTTATGAAGACCAATGACACCCTGGTTGGCAGCTCCCACACGCATTAACATAATGGAGCTAGTACGCTGTGCTGTAACGGGAATCTTATTGCAAGGATAGATGGGAATACCACGCCAAGATGGAATTGCACTATTACCCATAGGGATAGGATCGGGATAGAGTCCAAGGCGGCTGCATTCCCGACCAAAAGCAGCAATAGCGCGGGGATGAGCCAAGAAAAAGCTCGGTTCTTTCCAAACGATGGAGAGCAATTCATCGAGATCATCGGGAGTTGGCGGACCACTGCGCGTAAAGATGCGTTGTTTGAGATCGGCATTATGTAACAGTCCAAAGTCACGATTGTTAATCATTTCGTGTTCTTGGCGTTCCCGTAATTCTTCGATGGTCAGCCGTAATTGTTCCTCCGTCTGATTCATGGGTTCGTTGTAGAGGTCAGCAACCCGTGTATTCATTTGCAGAATGGTTTGAGCGACGCTTAACTCATATTCTCGTGGATTGGTTTCATAATCTGCAAAAGTCCCAGGTAATATTGCCTCTGGCAGGTGGCCTGAGGTAATATCGATGGAGGCTTCTCCATATTGGTTTTGGGGTTGGCGCAATTTTTCCCTGAATCGATCCACTTGCGTTTGTAAGGCCTCAGACTGGTTAACCAGGTTTTGAAAGGCTGCTTGAGGCAATGACAAGATGGTGCAACGGGTAATGGCAACGAGGGTGACATCCCAAGTATCCTGGGATTCGACTAAAGCGTAGTCGCCAAAATGGTCGCCATCGGCTAATACAGCTAAAACAACTTGATCGTCATACTTGCCTGGGCCAATTTTATTTACCTTACCATGAGCAATCAGCAATACTTGCTCGGCGTCTTGACCTGCTTGGATGATCACATCTCCCGGAGCATATTCTCGTTGGACAAATTGACCAGCCAAGGCGTTTAAGACTCCGACATCTTCAAATCCCTGCAACAAGGGTAACTCAGTGAGTTCTTGAGGAATGACCTGTATTTGAGCTCCTGTATTGGTAAAGCTGACCCGTCCATCTCCAACCATATAGGTTAAGCGACGGTTGACCCGATAGCTACCACCCACCGTTTCTATCCAAGGCAGCAGTTTTAACAGCCACCGCGAGCTGATGCCTTGCATCTGGGGTTGGGTTTTGGTGGTCGTTGCTAGCTTACGTGCAGCTTCTGTACTCAAGCTCATTTGCTGCTGTAAACCCTCAATTTCTGAATTGGGTAGATTCGCAAAAGTGGTCATAAAATATCCTTACTGATTAACAACAAAAAACTGATCTGATTAACTGGATTACAAACTCAACCTTCCTGGACTGGATAACAACTCGACCCACGTAGCTGAGGTGTCCAGCCCAGTGGGTTTGCCAAACCCAACACTTGAACTATTACGAAATTGAAATTCGTTATCGGGATCGCCGACCATATACCACCCACCTCAGTACGCTGCACATCTAGTGCCTTGGATTCAGGTCAAAATCGTCGTATAGAATCGACAGTTCAGTTAGACCTGGTAGCGTGCACTCTTGCTGTGCCATTCGCGGCTGCCGCCCATCCACGCGTGCAGACCCGCCAGATACCGCCAAAGCTCCATCGAGGGGACTTTGGACATAATCTGCCGCTGCGCGGTCTCGAATTCGCGCACCAAGTCATTGTGGATCTTCGCAGTGCGATCAGTCCCCTCCTGCAATGAGCAGCCACTTTCGCCGGCGATAATGGCGGGCAGTCCGCCGTCACCGATACCTGGCTGAGTCTCCTTAGCCATCGAGTAAAGGTCATTGAGAATAATGGTTGCAGTACCGGCAATCATGGTGGCTCGGCGGACTGCGGGAATGGAGTAGATCTCGCCCGGCACTTCGTAGCCGCCGATGATATCGATTAGCGTCAGGCACGGTCCGAAGCTGTTGGCTTGGCGAACGGCTAAGTATTCCCACACAGGAGGCAGACCGCCTGTCATCCGCCAGGCCGCCTCCCAATTCATCGGAATAAACATGGTGACGGTGCCGAGGCGGACTCGATCGACCTGCTCAGGCGTACCATACTCGGCAACGCGGTTGATATAGGCAGTGAGGCCGACGCGAACCGGGTCGGACTTCATTGCTGCCTGGAATTGAGCGTCGTACTCCGGGTCAAGAATATAAACTGGGTCGAGCGCCGATTGGGTGAGGGCGAGGCGACGGGCGATAATGGTGGGGTCAGAGCCGGTACGTTCGTCATCGCAGTAATGGTCGTCCACAGCAAACTCAGCAGCCATGCACTGCGCAGCCAGCAGGAGCCGGTCGGGGTCATTCGTGTCGGGATGAATGAGCATGGCGTAGCGGCCGTAGTTACAAGCTCGAACGTAGTCGAGCTGTCCAGCGTAGATCCCAATCTGCTCGACCCAGGCCACCAGCCTTTCGTTGACATCGTTCGCCAGATCCTCGTCAATGCGAATTGGATCTGGGCAGTACAGCGAGGGGATGGTAACCCCTGCTGGAGATTCAAACGGTGGCTGGCAGACGGATGTGTTTGGACCGAGAAAGGTGGTGAGCGTGATCGGCGCGGTTACAGATCCCCCAAAGAGGGGTGTTTGAGGCGGCGTCGGGGGGCAGGTCACGGCATCGGGTGTCGAATCCGCTGCGGCTTGCCCACGATTGCTCTTGAGCGCTTCAACGAGCCGGACGGCTGAAGTGCCTAGTCCCGTAGGATTTATGGTGAATTTATGCACTTGGCTCCTCGCTTGCATAGAAATATGATTCACGCAGCCCAGCTAACAGCCGAAACGGCGATCGCGCACGCTGTAGGCTTGGACGGCTTGCAGGAGATTGGCCCTGGTGAAGTCGGGCCAATGGCAGTCGCAGAAATACAACTCAGAGAGCGCCCCCTGCCACAGCAGAAACCCTGAAGTTCGGTACTCTCCGGATGTACGAATGATCAGATCCGGATCGGGCTGGCCTCCAGTTGACAGGCGCGCGGTCAAAAGTTCCTCCGTGATCTCGGTCTCGCCGGAAGCAACAACATCAGCAATCACGGATTGGATCGCCTCCAGGAGATCCTCTCGTCCGCCGTAGGCGATCGCGAGATTGACCAGCATCCCTGAGACGTCGCGTGTCTTTTCCGCAGCGGCTCGCAACACCGTCGCCAGCCTGTCCGGTAAGAGTTCCAGCGAGCCGATGTGGTTTAGCTTGAAGCGCTTGCCATCGACCAAGCGCCGCACCACATTCTCGTCAATCTCGTACAGAGCTTGCAGCTCCGTACTAGGACGGCTTCTGATATTGTCCGTGGACAGCATCCACAGCGTCACGATTCGGATTCCCAAATCCTCACACCAAGACAAAACCTCGGGAATCTTATCGAAACCGATGCGATGTCCTTCACTGACGTCTGCAAGTTTTTGAGCGCGTGCCCAGCGACGGTTCCCGTCAAGGATGATCGCAACATGACGGGGCACCTCTCCATGATCACTATGCTCCGGAGGTCTGTTTTGGTCAAATATGGAGATCGTAGCGTCCATAGCACCCTCGTATTGTGAATATTCGCCGCATCGCAAATTTAATCAGCGAGTAAGCGAAAGTACGCGCAGACCAAGGCATATAAAATTCTGGCAGTTTAGAGGGTTGCACGATCTGCGCTGGTTGTCTTTTGCATCTGAATCGGTCACTGGTGGTGGTCAAGGAGTATCCTTGCCATCCCGACCACATCTGTGGAGTAGTTTTATCCCATATGAGAGGATATTTTGTCAATAACATGAGTGAAAATCTTGAGTAATTTAGCTATCAAGAATGACATTTTAAACCAAGAGATTTCAGTGTAATCTCTTAGAAAAATTGCTCTATTAGATTTTGTGAATATCTAATCTTTTTTGCCATTAACTCTTGCAATTCCGTGCTTATTTAATAAAAAATAGCCCAGAATATCTTTACACGTATTTTTGGCTTTTGATAAATATCGTACAGCTTCTTGTTGAAATTAAATAGCTGTATTTATTCACTCTACATTTCTTAAAACTTTTGCAATAGAATTCAAAGTGTCTTTGAGGACACGCATTGGTTGAGTGGGGGCGATCGCAGGCGCTCATCCCAAATCCCATAATCATAATCTTCCGATCCCTCTGCCCCGCCCAAAATTCCCATTTCATAAGCCCAAGCTTTAGAATGTACCCGTGCCGCTTCCAGGTTTGGGTTCAGCCGTGCCAGCCAAGGTACATAACAACTGGGCAACTCAAAAGGTTGCTTGCTTAAAGTCATTGTCCATTTAAACTTATCAATTTGACGCTTTTTGTCTTGATTGAAGTCGTATTAATTTGACATTTGCGGTTAATCATTGATGCAGTGAAGTTACTCCTTGTAATCAAAAAACTTACAATTTACTCTTGCAAACATGTCGTAAGGTTGTTTAAGATAATCTGCTTTCTTTGTGAGTACTTAAATAAAATAAGTGGCTTTTTAGTGAACTTTCATTCTCCAATAATCTTAATGAATATATGCTGATTGACTATCAATTGCTGCTTCTAAAGAACTAGGTTCACAAAGAGCAGCAACTCGAACCCACTAGGAAAGTTTGTCATATATCTTCAGCTAAGTATTATTGTTGCTCTATCTCCAAAAATAGCCATAAACAGTTGTCTCTAAGATAATCTCAGCTTTATCAATAAAATGCAATAAGAGTTAAGACTGTAGTTATTATTAACTGAACAGTTAAGACAGTTAAGAGAATAATTAAGTAGATAGTTAAGATAGTTAAGACAGTTAAGAGAATAATTAAGTAGATAGTTAAGATAGTTAAGACAGTTAAGAGAATAATTAAGTAGATAGTTAAGTGAATAATTCAAATATTTAAAAAATAATAAGTAATATATAGCAATCCTAAATGAGATCCAAATAAATCTGTTCCCTGCCTCCACGAGTAGTTTGTAAATCAAATAGGATTGCTATACCCCAATACGGTTCAGTTAAAGCTGAAAGCGTTATTGATGGCGATCGCATTTATTTCTGGATGAAAAGTACCCCGATTTTGATAACCCGCAACTTGGGTTATTAGCAATAACCAGACTAGTTCTATCCTTGTAAGTACCTAAACAGAATTAATTACACATCTTGTTTCTAAGAGTGCCTATTGCCTATTGCCTGTCTCCACGAATGAATTTAATTTTGTGCGACTACTTAATGCGTACTGGTGTGGAAAATCAGGGTGTGATTGGTCTACATCAAACAGGTAAGTAGTCAGACGGAATTAATTACAAAAAATTAGACTTGAAACGCTTACCTAGCCGAGAACTCATCTGTAAGTATTTTTGTCCGGTTACTTATCCCCGACGAATATCAACCCAGCTTGTCCGTTCGATTCATGGATATCAGCGAAAAGGCGATCATTTCCTACCTCGTCACCGCCTACTACTCCGCAGCTGTCCTTGTCCCCGACGCACTTGGTATCCTTGAAGAGGTTGAAATCGGGCGCTGATCCGGTTATTTTTCTCTCTGTTTATTTTTACCTTGGCTTGACCACAAATACAGAACAATGGGCTTCTTCTACTACTTGACTACTAACCGAACCCTGAACAATTCGGTTCATACCAGTTAATCCACGACTACCAATCACAATTAAATCAGCTTTGTAAATATTGGCAAGGCGGATTATTTCTTCTGCTGGATCGCCACTGACTAATTCTATTTCACTAGCAACTGGCAACTGCGTTTGGTAGGATTGTAATAATTTTTCGACTTGTAAAGAAGAAAGAACTTGGGAATCTGAGTGAGGGCGATCAGCAGCTAGTTCCATTTCTGAGTCAGGGGGAGGAAAAACATGGCAAAGGATTACTTTGCTGTCTTTTGGTAGTACTAAATCGTTTAAAGCCTCAATGACTCGCTCTGCAATGCCTGAAGAGTCTAGAGCAACCACAATAGTCTTTAGCACGGCTTGTATCTCCAAAAGCGCAAACTCCTGAAATTAAAATTGATGATTTTCAAGATTATACTAAGGTTAATTTAGGCTTAAAGTTTAAGTTTGATGCCATAATTTGGTTTTTGTCAAAAGTCTGAAGAAAAATTAATAATTTCTGTTTGTTGTTTGTTTGGCAAACAATCAACTATTAACAAATATGATTTATTCTTCTTTTTGAACTCGCCGTCTGACTGAATTAACATGAGAGGGTAAGCCTTCAGCTGCTGCTAATGCATCAATTACACCTGCGACTTTTTCCAAGGCAGTTTGTGAGTACTGGATAATACTTGAATGTTTCAGGAAGGTTTCGACTCCTAGTGGCGAAGCGTAGCGAGCTGATCCAGAGGTAGGTAAGGTATGGTTAGGTCCAGCAATGTAATCTCCTACAGCTTCCGGTGTAGAGTAACCCAAGAAAATAGCACCAGCATGACGAATCCATGTTAGCACTGCCCAAGGATCTTCAACTTCTAGTTCTAGGTGTTCGGGAGCAAATTCGTTAGAAAGTTCAGCTGCTGCTTGTAGGGATTCTACAATTACAATTAAGCCGTAGTGGGCAAGTGCTTTTTCTGTGAGGGTGCGTCGGGGGTGATCTATTAGTTGTCTTTCTACAGCAACTTGCACGTTCTTAGCTAAAGCTGGATCTGTCGTCAACAAGATTGCTGCTGCCATTGGATCATGTTCAGCTTGTGCTAGCATATCTGCTGCAACATGAACAGCATTTGCAGTTTCATCGGCAATAATTAGCACTTCGCTCGGTCCTGCCAAACAATCAATCCCGACTGTTCCATAGACTAGTTTTTTTGCCAAGGTTACATAAATATTACCTGGTCCGGTGATCACATCAACTTTAGGAATTGTTTTTGTGCCATAGGCTAAAGCAGCGATCGCTTGCGCTCCCCCGACGCGATAAATTTCTTGTAACCCAACTTCGTGGGCAGCTATCAAAACTGATGGGTAAATTGTTTTACTTGCTCCTGGTGGAGTTACCATAATTATACGGGGTACTCCCGCTATCTGCGCTGGAATTGCATTCATTAATACCGTACTTGGGTATGCTGTACGACCACCAGGCACGTATATTCCCGCTCTGTCTACAGGTGTATACCGTTTACCGAGAACTACTTCGTCATCTTCAAAGTTTACCCAACTTTTTGGAACTCGTTGGCGGTGAAACGCTTCGATTTGGCGACAGGCCAATCTAATTGCTTCCACCAGTTCTTTCGAGACTTGTTGATAAGCAGCATCTATTTCTGATCCTGTAACTCGTAGTTCTTCTGGTCTGAGAATTTGATGGTCAAATTCTTCTGTGTAATGCAATACAGCTTTATCACCTTGGCGCTTCACCGCTTGCAACACTTCCCGTACTGTTGCTTCTTTATGAAGCACCTGTTCGTCATTGGTGCGATCGCAGATCCGTTGTAATTCTGATCTGACGTCTGCCTGCTGAGTAATGATTCGCAGCATGGAGTAAGGACAATGCCAACTTTAAAATATTCTCACTTGAGAATGAGCTTTGCTTCTTGCCCCACGGGGGAAGGGTAGCTAACACTAACTCTCTTTTCTAGCTTAACCTGGATTTTTTTGATACTTCCAAGCTTTGTAGCATAAAATTCTTTACAAAGGCTACTAAATTATGGTTATTCTGGTTCATTTTCGGCTAGTTGAGCATTACTCAGATATTTTGGCTAGTTGCTCTCAATGGCAAGCAAGCCAATTATTACTTAGCTTATTATTCGTCATATCCCAAACTTAGGAATATGGTTGGTTTTCATATTTAATCGGCTTTTGATTGCATAGGTAGGCTCTGAGTATACTTTTTGCCTATCTTTCTAATTTAGTAGCTAAAACTACTTTATAGACACAAATACCTGGATGTCTATATTTCGAGCTTTAGAGTTTAGCTGTTCACACTTGATTACCTCTATCAATACATACATTTGAAAACACATTAAATTTCAGGCTATTGCAACCACTTGATAACGAGTGGTGAATGAGATAACTAATTTATCGAGTACCTAATTTTAACGTATTTATAGCGGTGAAAACAAAATATAAAGAGGCTTTCATAAATACTGTCTGTCAAGTCAAAATTTATGTTTTCATAAGGATCAGATAAATTTTCAGCAAGTGTTTGCAAATTTCTTGAACCAAAAATTTCTCAAGTACATATACTTAATTTATCTTCCTACAAATTATTATGGGATTTCTGTGACTAATTTAACAAATAGATTTTTATCAATACACATACAGGCTAACAAAAAGTGAGGATGTAGTGAATTTGGCTACATCCCCACCTATATTGCATGACTATGCTAGTTTATTCGTCGTCGTCTTCATCCTCAAAATCATCTTCGTCGTAGTCATCCTCGTCGTCTTCTGTTAGATCGTTGATTTCACCAGGAATCAAATCATCATCATCCAAAATTGACTTTGGTCTGCTACCATAAGTAGCCTCTCCCATGCCTAGAGACGGAGAGTCTAGGTTGTAGGTACGGGCTGTGCGATCGTCCAGCACCATATCTAATGGATCTTCAACTTCATCCAAGACACTATTGCTAAACGAATCAGCATAGTCCTCTACTATACCAGGTTCTTCATAGGCATTAAAGCCTGTACCAGCAGGAATCAATCGTCCGATAATTACGTTCTCTTTCAAACCACGTAACCAGTCAGATTTACCTTCAATCGCAGCTTCGGTTAATACCCGTGTAGTTTCTTGGAAGGATGCAGCAGAAATAAAGCTATCAGTATTCAAAGATGCTTTGGTAATACCCAATAGTACGGGTGTATATTGCGCCCTTGCACCACCAGTAATTGCCATAGCTTCGTTTACCTGCTCGATTTGACGCAGTTCGACCAATTCACCAGGTAGCATTGTGGTGTCACCACCATCATCGACCCGGACTTTTGCAGTCATTTGTCTGACAATGACTTCAATGTGTTTGTCGGCAATATCAATACCTTGAGACTGATATACTAATTGCACTTCATTCACAAGGAAAGTTTGTACTTTCTGCAAAGCATGGCTGGCGCAGGCATAAATTCCATCTTCAGAACCAAGGTTAAAGAAGACTTCTAAGATTTCATGGGGATTAGCGGGCCCATCTGTGAGTGTTTGTCCCGCACTAATAGTTTGCCCATCGGTGACTACTAAGTTTTGTCCTGGCCCGATGGGATAATCTGTGACTACGCCGTTGGGTTCGATGACTTTAACAGCGATCGCTTCATCACCATCGCCATAGATGACCTTGACTTCTCCCGCTCTCTTGGCCAAAATACACGCTTCTTTGGGCTTACGAGCTTCGAGGAGTTCTTCAATTCTGGGTAAACCTTGGATGATGTCTCCTGTCTTGGCGCGTTCAAACACTAGCAATACTAAGTTATCACCACGCTGTACCAAATCCCCATCTTCTATTTGTAAGATCGCACCAGCACTAACGCGATAAGGACGACCAAGGCGAATGGTAACAGAGTAGTTTTGAGTTGTAATAGCTGATTCGTCAGACGTAGTTTCCCCTGTACTTTCTACTTTTTTCACTGCTACAACTTGCCCAGATTCTTCAGCAAAGACTCCTGGGGCGATTTCTGTACCTTCTACGAGCAAGTCACCCGGCTTAAATTTCGGTTGGACAGCAGTACTCATCCTCACCATATCGTGTTGTTTACGCAACACTAAGCAACGACGAACAGCTTCCGTACCTTTTTTGACGCCCCGCACGATACCGCCTTCTTTACACAAAATTTGGGTACGTGCTACTACTGCGCCAGGAGAAATGGTTTGTCCGTCTTCGACCTCAAGGGTTGTATTCGTACTACCTTGAGTAGCATCAGCAGTAATATCTCGACGAACTGTTAAAGATTCCAAAATCACCAACTGCAAACGCTGAATTTCAGAATCATCGGTATCAGCAACCAATTCAATATCTGCTGCTAAGGGGGAGGCTGTATGGTCTTGTTCGTCTTCTTGCTCAATTTCCAACACTAGTTGGGTTCGTAGCAGTTCTACGCCTTCAACACATTTAACACGTTCAGAATCTTTGTAGGGTAAACGTTGTACCGCACGCAACTCAATCGAACGAGCTGTTTGCTGACTTACGGATGTGGTAGATGGCACATCGGGATAGTTTGGTACGGCATACTCAACAACTGAACGAATCAATAAAGCTGGACCTTCTGGTGTTTCCACGTACTGAATGTAGCGTAGTTCGTTAAAGGTTTGCCCCAGTAATTCTTCACCAGGTTGGATAAAAGTATTATCTTTGCTCATGACTGCTTCTGGATCATCGACCATCAGCAGTTCTCCGGGCTTAATCACCACTTCCCGCAGAATGTCATTTTTCTGGGTAACTTCGATGACACCATTGTTTTGACAGAAGATATCTTTAACTACCTCAGTACCAGCTTCAACATACTGACCGTCTTCGACCAACAACAAGGAAATGTCTTTGTTAACTTCGTGGGTTTCTTCGGGAATCCACAATAAGCTTCCTCCCTGTACTACTTCATAACCTTGCTTGGCTTTACCTTTTTTCTGGACTTCTACACCAGCGTATCTGAGCATTCCACCAGTGGTCGTACGATAGCGATCATCAATTAACTCAGCAACTACCTGACCGTTTTGAACTTTGGTACCTGGGGTGGCTCTGAGGTTAAATACTTGGTTGTTGCCAGTACTAACTAAGTAGTTATTTTTACCTTGAGAGCTTTGGACAGTAACTGTAGCTTGATCTAAAACTACAGAGGCTGTAATAATCTCAATTTCTCGTGTAGATTTACCTGGGGTTGCTTCTGGTATACGCACTACACCGCCATGCTGAGTAGTAAGCTTGGTTTCTGCCAAAACACCATTGGTAGTAACAGTATCGTTTTCTTTGACCACCAATTCGGCACCAGGTGGTAAGTTGTAAACTTCCCCTGACAAAATCCAGATTAAACCACCCCGTGCGGCTGTAGTTGTGGTGTTACCTTGACGGTCTGTTTTTTGTTCTGCGACAACATCGGCAAACTTAACCTCTCCTGCTAAGTCAGAAGCTACGTCTTTGACAGCTTTTTCTGTATTAGCACGAGTTGTGCGTCCGCCAAGCGCTACTTCTGCGATTAACTGACCTTGCTTGACTTTTTGTCCATCTACAACGTACAGTGTTGAACCTTGAGTGACGTCAATTTCCTTGGTGGTTGAGTTACCAGCATCCAAAGTTAACGTACCGTTGGCTTCTACATACAAAGCATCTTCACCGTGGCGGGTACGATAGGGTCTTGTCCGCAGGCGGCGAGGGAAACGAACTGTACCATCAATTACAGCACGTTCTTGTTTAGCAACTTCCCCGGTGAACACACCGCCTGTGTGGAAAGTACGCATCGTTAACTGCGTACCTGGTTCACCGATACTTTGGGCAGCAATAATACCAACAGCTTCACCCAAATCCACCATTTTGGCATGGGCTAAACTCCAGCCGTAGCAATGTTGGCAGACCGATCGCGCGGCTTCGCAAGTCAGGGGCGATCGCACAACTACTTCAGTAACGCCTGATTTTTCAATTATTCTTGCTAGGTCATCAGAAATGGGCGTATTTCGGGGTGCAATCATTTCACCTGTAGTTGGGTGTACCACATCTTCGCCCACAACTCGTCCCATCAGGCGAGTTTCCAGCCTAATCATGACTTTACTACCTTCAGTCATGGCTCGGATGGGGATTCCTCTGGTAGTGCCACAATCAAATTCGCGGATAATCACATCCTGGGAAACGTCCACCAGACGCCGGGTGAGATAACCGGAGTCTGCTGTGCGGAGGGCTGTATCTACCAAGCCTTTGCGCGCACCATAAGAAGAAATAATATATTCAGTTACGGTAAGTCCTTCCCGGAAGTTGGTTTTGATTGGCAAGTCGATAATTTCCCCTTGTGGATCTGCCATCAGTCCCCGCATTCCCACCAATTGTCTTACCTGGGAAATATTACCCCTTGCTCCAGAGAATGCCATCATGTACACGGAGTTGAGGGGGTTGGTCTGTTTGAAGTAGGTAACAACTTCGTCTTTGAGGGCTTCGGAAGTTCCGTTCCAGGTATCAATTACTTTTTGAAAACGCTCTACTTCCGTAATTTCCCCACGTTGGTAACGTTCTTCAGTGGCGCGAATTTCTGCTTCTGCGGCTTCAAGGAGCGATCGCTTGGAAGGAGGCACCATCAAGTCTTCTACACTTATTGAAACACCAGCTTTGGTAGCGTAACGGAAGCCTAATTCTTTTAATTTATCCGCCATCACAGCCGTCCGGGCTGTACCATAGTGTGTAAACGACCAAGAAATTAAGTTTCGCAGTTGACCTTTGTCAACGACGCGATTGCGGAAAATCATTTTGTCGTTAGTCATTTGTCAAGAGTCCTTAGTCAATAGTCCAGAGTCAAAAGTCTAGAGTCAAAAGTCAATGGTCAAGAGTCTAGAGTGATGGCTAATGACAATTGACTTCTGACAATTGACAATTGACTAACTTGCGATCGCTTCCTGAATTGCTTTATTGTAAATTACACGACCTGGAGTTGTGTAAATATACTGAGAAATAACTTTACCTTGAGCGTCTTCTCTAACTCGACGGTATTTATACAACTTAGTCACGCTACCATCATCATTTTTGGTCACTTTTTGTGGCTCATGATCGGGTTGTCCTGACTCAACTTCGCCGTCATAACGGACATAGACGTAGGCGTGCAGGTCTACTTGCTCCTGATCGAAAGCCATAATCACATCTTCTAAAGAAGCAAAATATCGTCCTGCACCTTTGGTGGCGTTGGGATTTTCTGCGGTTAAGTAATAGGAACCTAATACCATATCTTGGCTAGGTGTAATGATCGGCTTACCTGTGGCCGGAGACAAAATGTTGTTAGAAGCCAACATCAATAATCGTGCTTCTGCTTGTGATTCCAGAGATAACGGTACATGTACCGCCATTTGGTCTCCGTCAAAGTCAGCGTTAAAAGCCGGACACACTAACGGGTGTAGCTGGATGGCTCTTCCTTCTACCAAAATTGGTTCAAAAGCCTGAATACCCAAGCGGTGTAGTGTCGGAGCGCGGTTGAGCAAAACGGGGTGTCCTTCAATTACTTCTTCCAAGACATCCCAAACACTGGGGTCAGATCGGGAAATAAGTTTTTTCGCAGCTTTAATATTGTTTACCATGCCACTACGAATCAAGCGGTGGATCACAAACGGCTGGAATAGCTCAATTGCCATTTCTCGTGGTAAACCACATTGGTGGATATTCAACTTCGGCCCCACTACAATTACAGAACGCCCGGAGTAATCTACCCGTTTACCCAGCAAGTTTTGCCGGAAACGCCCTTGTTTACCCTCAATAATGTCTGACAAAGATTTTAAGGGACGGTTGTTTGCTCCAACTACCGTCCGTCCCCGCCGACCATTATCAATCAATGCGTCTACCGCTTCTTGCAGCATCCGCTTCTCGTTGCGAACGATAATCTCTGGAGCTAATATCTCTTGTAAGCGTGCTAGACGGTTATTGCGATTAATTACCCGACGATACAAATCATTCAAGTCGCTGGTTGCAAAGCGTCCACCATCAAGTTGCACCATCGGGCGTAAATCTGGCGGGATTACGGGAATGACAGCCATTACCATCCACTCTGGTTTCGAGCCAGTGGCGATAAAGTTATCAATTACGCGCAAACGCTTAATTAGCTTCGCCCGTTTTTGACCTTTGGCAGTGGTAATTTCTTCGCGCAGAGTTTCAGCTTCTTGTTCAAGGTTTATATCAGCAAGTAGACGCAGTAATGCTTCTGCACCAATGCCCACCTCTACACCTTGTAAAGTAGAATCTTCGCTGTAAATTTGATCTTCAATTTCTAGCCACTGGTCTTCACTAAGTAATTGTTTATAACTTAGGGTTTCAGCATTACCAGGGCTAAGAACTACATAGGAATTGAAATAAACAATTTGCTCAACATCCCGCAGAGGCATATCCAAGAGGATGGAGATATAACTAGGAATACCTTTGAGATACCAAACGTGAGCTACAGGCGCAGCAAGTTTAATGTAACCCATGCGGTGGCGACGTACTCGCGATTCGGTAACTTCCACACCACAACGTTCACAAACAATCCCGCGATGCCGTACTCTTTTATACTTCCCACAATGACATTCCCAATCTTTTGCTGGGCCAAAGATGCGCTCGCAGAACAAGCCATCCATCTCTGGTTTGAGAGTCCGGTAGTTAATTGTCTCTGGTTTAGTGACCTCACCAACGACTTGACCATTTGGTAGTGTTCTTTCACCCCACTGACGAATACGTTCGGGCGATGCCAAGCCAATTTTAACGTAGTCAAACTGATTAGTTTGGGCGTTTCTCATTTGTTTAATGCTGCGTTTAAGTTATGACTTCACAAGCAGCACGGGCATAATTAGCCGTGCTAGTGGGAGGAGTATTTAGTTTTAGTCAATAGTCAAGATCCAAGAGTCAATAGTCATTGGTTATTTGTTTTGACAATGGACTATTGACAATGGACTATTGACTATTCCTCTTCTTCGATCGACTCGCGGCTGAGGGATTCGTAGGTTGGGCGTGGAGGTGTACGACGAGCGTTATTGTCTGCCATCAAATCAACTTCTACGTCTACAGTACTGCCATCTGTTTGGGTTTCTACCTTATGGACGGCAATATCCAAACCTAGAGATTGCAATTCTCGCATTAACACCTTGAAAGACTCTGGTGTTCCTGGTCGAGGAATAGCTTTACCCTTGACGATCGCATTGAGTGCTTCATTGCGCCCTTGCATATCGTCTGATTTGACTGTCAGCAATTCCTGCAAAGTGTAAGCAGCACCAAAGGCTTCCAACGCCCACACTTCCATTTCTCCAAATCGCTGACCACCTTGCTGGGCTTTACCACCCAAAGGCTGTTGAGTCACCAAGGAGTATGGGCCAGTAGAACGAGCATGGATCTTATCATCTACTAGGTGTACTAGCTTCAGCATGTAAGCCACACCCACAGTTACTGGTCTGTCAAAGGGTTCGCCAGTACGACCGTCATAGACCAGGATTTTACCTGGATCATCTGGGTTAAATACCCAGTTTCTGCCAGTTTCATCCCGTGCTTCTTGCAATTTGCCATGAACAATTGTCCGGGATGCTTCTTGGCCGTACATTTCATCGAAGGGGGTAATCTTAAATCGCATTCCCATGATGTGACCAGCCCAACCCAACAGACACTCAAATACTTGTCCGACATTCATCCGGCTAGGTACACCCAAGGGGTTGAGGACGATATCGACTGGTGAGCCATCAGGCAAATACGGCATGTCTTCCATTGGCAAAATCTTGGAGATAATCCCCTTATTACCGTGGCGTCCTGCCATTTTGTCGCCGACTTGGATTTTCCGCTTCTGGGCTACATACACCCGTACCACCATGTTGGCTCCGGGCGGTAGTTCGTCACCTTGTTCGCGGGTGAAGATCCGTACGTCTACGACGCGTCCTTTTTCACCGTTGGGTACACGTAAGGAATTATCCCGTACATCCCGCGCTTTTTCACCGAAGATGGCTCGCAGTAGTTTTTCTTCGGGTGGTTGATCAGATTCACCTTTGGGAGTAACTTTACCAACTAGAATATCTCCGGCTTCTACCCATGCACCAATGCGGATAATTCCTTGTTCATCTAAATTCCGCAGGGCGTCTTCACCGACGTTAGGGATTTCTCTGGTGATTTCTTCTGGTCCAAGTTTTGTTTGTCTGGCCTCAATTTCATATTTTTCAATGTGAATTGAGGTGTAGATATCATCTTGTACCAATCTTTCGGAAATCAAAATCGCGTCTTCGTAGTTATAGCCTTCCCAAGGCATATAAGCGACAACGATATTTTGTCCCAGGGCCAATTCTCCGCCTTCGGTTGAGGAACCATCTGCTAGCACCTGACCAGCAACAACTCGTTCATTCATGCGGACGAGGGGTTTTTGATTGAGGCAAGTATCTTGGTTGGAACGCTGGTACTTAGATATGATGTATTCAATTTCCGCAGGGGGTTTGGCACTTTCCTCTCCTGGGCGTAGTCGTGGACGTACACGAATTTTAGTCGCATCTACATAGGTGACGTCGCCGTCGGTGCGGGAGACAATCACCATCCCAGAGTCTCTAGCTCCCTGAGCTTCTAAGCCTGTACCTACCAAAGGACGTTCTGGCTTGAGCAGAGGTACTGCTTGCCGTTGCATGTTCGATCCCATCAAAGCGCGGTTAGCGTCGTCATGCTCCAAGAAGGGAATCATGCTCGTAGCTACCGACACAATTTGTACAGGAGAGACTGCGATATAGTCTACTTGTTCCGGCGTTGTGGTGGAGAATTCCTGACGGTAGCGTACAGGTACTTCAGGACCGATCAGATGACCATTTTCATCAACTGGTGCATCTCCAGCCGCCACCCGGAAGTCGTCTTCTTCATCGGCGGTCATGTAAGTTGGTTGGATATCGTGCCTGACGTACCCATTTTCTACGGGACGGAAGGGCGTTTCTAAAAAGCCGTATAGGTTTACCCGTGCATGGGTTGCCAAGGAACCAATCAAACCAGCATTGGGGCCTTCTGGTGTTTCAATTGGGCAAATACGTCCGTAGTGCGATGGGTGAATATCCCGGACAGCAAAGCCTGCGCGTTCGCGAGTCAAACCACCAGGTCCAAGGGCAGACAGACGGCGTTTGTGGGTCAATTCTGCCAAGGGGTTGGTTTGATCCATGAACTGCGACAATTGGCTGGAGCCAAAAAATTCTTTAATTGCTGCTACCAAAGGTTTGGGGTTAACCAAGGAAGCAGGGGTGAGAACTTCGGCATCGGATACAGTCATACGCTCACGAATAATCCGTTCTAAACGGTTTAAACCAACTCTGACTTGGTTTTGCAGTAATTCGCCTACACTTCTGACTCGGCGATTTCCGAGGTGATCAATGTCGTCTATACTACCAATGTCGTATTCCAGGTTAATTAGATAATCCACCGCAGCCAAGATATCTGGGGGGGTGAGTACCCGCATTGTTTCTGGTACTTGCAGACGCAGTTTTTTGTTAAGTTTATAGCGTCCGACCCGTCCTAAGTCATAACGCTTAGGATCAAAGAAGCGAGAGTCAAGGAGTTGTTGTCCACCTAAGACTGTCGGTGGTTCACCTGGGCGCAGTTTGCGATACAGTTCCATCAGGGCTTCTTCTTCGGAGAATTGTCCTTCTTTTTCGATGGTTTTTTGGAAATATTCAGGGTGGCGCAGGGCGTCAAAGATTTCGTTATCTGACAATCCCAATGCTTTTAATAGCACTTGGGCCGACAATTTGCGGGTTTTGTCGATGCGTACCCACACTAAGTCGTTACGGTCTGTTTCAAATTTCAGCCAAGCTCCTCGGTTAGGAATTAAACTAGCTGAATAAGTACGCCGTCCGTTTTTGTCAATTTCTGATTTGTAGTAAACTCCTGGCGATCGCACGATCTGGTTGACAATCACTCGCTCTGCACCGTTAATAATAAACGTGCCGCGATCTGTCATCAGAGGCAGGTCTCCAATGAATACTTCTTGTTCTTTTATTTCCCCCGTTTCTTTATTGATCAAACGTGTGGGTACATACATTTGTACCGCGTAAGTGCTATCCCGCCGCTTGGCTTCGTCAACGTCGTACTTTGGTTCCTTCAGTTTGTAATTCTGACCTAAAAAGTGCAGTTCAAGTTTGCCAGTGTAGTCAGTAATAGGACTAAAGGAGTTAAGTTCTTCGATTAGCCCTTCTTCTAAAAACCAACGAAAACTAGAACGCTGGATTTCAATTAAGTCGGGCAACAAAAAGGCGGGTTCCATTATTGTGTCGTTAGTCATGCCTCTACCTTTGTCAACCTGGTTAAACTTGTCTTGTTCTGTGTGTGTGAGAACTTTTCCTTAACACCACCTGCTATATGCAAGTGCAGGCAAACGGAGCAATTAAACCTGGAAAGAGCAATTTTGGCAAGAGGGTATTCGCTCCCTTTGCTGAATTTTCAAAAACAGAAGATGCTTCAGTTTCGCCTTAGTGTGTTTTGCTCTGTTCACTTCTCCTCCGAAAACCGCGTTCTTCATTGACGCAGTTCTTTTGACAGTTGCCTTTCATAGACTATGGTGTCTTTAACCCAAAGCGATGATATCCTAGTACTGAGCAAATAATTTTCTCAGCTTGCGGCTTGTCTATGTAGCTTGAGGTTTGCGGATAATACTCACAAAAAAATTTCGTTTATAAATTTGTATAACTTTAATGATTGAGCCAAAATCTAGCTCTACCTGAGTGGAAAGTGGGTAGTTATAGATTTTTAGCATCATGTGTGGAGCTTAGGAGGATGATCAAGTGAATAGTTGTACAACAAAAGCACAGAAGTCAGTAATTTGCCTCCTTAAACATTATGGCGCAAGTAAATATTTTTTGGAGGGTACAATAATATCATATTTTTGTCACCTCAAATTTTCTTTTCTAGAAATAGTCATAAAAAATATACGTAATACATTATTTTATAGCGTCAAACCGAATAATTTACAGGCATTTTGGGTAGTAAGAGCTGCGATCGCATCAGTGGTTTCTCCTCGCAGACGGGCTACTTGTTCAGCCACGTAGCGAACATAGGCGGGTTCGTTACGTTTTTCACCCCGTTTTGGCACTGGTGCGAGAAAAGGACAATCTGTTTCAATCAACAGGCGATCGCTTTTCACCATCGCAGCAGATTCTTGAATTTGTTTAGCATTTTTAAAGGTGACAGTACCGCTAAAGCTAATATAAAAGCCCAAATCTAGAAACCATTGAGTTTCTTCCGGCGTTCCACCCCAGCAGTGCATTACACCTCGTACACTCTCACCTTTGAGATTTTTCCATTTTTGCAGTACCTTCCTGACTTCTGCCGTAGCATTACGGCAGTGGATAATCACTGGTAAATTGAGTTCAGCTGCTAAATTCAGCTGTGCTTCAAATACCAAGTATTGCTGTTCGTAGTTGTCAGCTTTGTAAAAATCCAGCCCCATTTCCCCAATTGCTACAACTTTAGTATCTGATAGAGCCAGAGATTTGATCTCATCTGCTGTTTGATTATTCCATTTGTCTGCATCTAAAGGATGTAAACCTACAGCAAAGCTAAGTTCGGGAAACTGATGAGCTAAAGCCGCAATACTACTAAATTCCGTTGGCTCGACACAGGAGTGGACTAAATGCACTACACCCGCTTCTTGCCATCGCGATCGTACTGTTTCTAAATCTGACTGGAAAACATCAAAGTTGATGTGAACGTGTGTATCTATTAGCTGCATTGTTAGTTTTTTTGTTTTTTGTCCTTTGTAACGACAAAGGACAAATGACCAATGACCAATGACTAGGATGCAGTTACTGCTGGTTGGGTGTGGGCTTTTAATCTTTGAGCTAGCCTAGATTTTTTTCTAGCTCCATTGTTGGGATGGAGGACACCTCGCTTCACTGCTTTATCGATTTTGCTGTAAGCTTCCGACATCCGAGTTTGGACTTCTTGCTGTGATTCCGGGGTTGGGTTTGCTGCATAGGTTTCTACCGCAGCAAAGTATTTCTTCATCAGCGTCTTAACAGCTGATTTATAAGCTTTATTCCTTAAACGATTGCGCTCTGCGATTTTGGCGCGCTTGAGAGCAGACTTTGTATTCGCCACAGTCAGTTCCAGAAAGACTATAAATATGTACACACACTACTAGACTTACTAATATAGCATCCAAAACGCCAATGTTAAGATTTCTGAGAAAAAAGTCAGGTTTTTGTATTTGAGTCTACATTCTTGGGGAGCGGGGACAGGGGATTCTCCAGAGGAGACGCTACGCCTAGACGCGCAAGCGGCTTCTCACAGAGTACGGGGATAGGAATTGAGTGTTAGTTATTTTTCCTTGTCTCCCTTGTCCCCGATTACCTGTCCTCGATCCCTTTGTTCATAATTTTTCATCATCAAAAGCTATCTTTATCTGCTAACAGTAGTCACTCAGTAGGTCAAAATAATTTCTAAGAATATGGCTTTGAAAATAATCAAAAATTTTGATGGCAGTTTTAATCTTGAACCACACGCAAAAAAGAATCTGTATAAATTATTGAATAGTGAAGCATTTTTAAATCAAATTTGCCAAAACTTACAGTGTGAACAAGTAGAATTTACAGAATTGCTTTTTCAGCCAGTCCCTTACAGTACAACTACTCCTAAAGGAATGCCACCAGAATTTGAACAATATCATGAGTCGGACGAGTATGTCATTATTAATGTTCCACCTAACTTCATGTTCACAGCCAAAATATTTCAACCTAGTCGCCTTTGTGCTGTTTATAAGAAATTAGGAATCAGGAACTAGGAACTGAGCAGTACAAAAAATATCGCTCACCAACCACAATTGTAATGTAAGGACGCAAAGCTTTGCATCTCTACTAGCCACTAGTTACTGACTACTGTTTATTATGACTACAGACACAAACATTCCTTCTTTAGCAAACTTAGAATACATCCCTTATATTGACGAAACTGGTCAATTACCTGAATATCTACAAGGTAAAATCGGAGTCTATGCTATTTTTGACCAGCAACAAGTGCTGCAATTTGTAGGATATTCTCGTGATGTTTATCTTAGCCTCAGACAGCACATAGTCCGCCAGCCACAACAATGTTATTGGGTGAAAGTACAAACGATTGAACGCCCCAGCCGCGCCGTATTAGAAAATATCGAAAAGGCTTGGATAGAAGAAAATGGCTCTGTACCTGCTGGTAACGGGGATGATAAAGACAAATGGACACAGCCAATAGATGCTAAAGCATTAATCACGGCTGAAGAACAGGCAAATTATGAAAATTCTATTGATGAAATCACGCAAATCAAAATTATTAAAAATGTAGCGCGGCGAGTCGAGGCTGAGATTTTAAAAGTTTTAGAAGAACGGGGTTTGCAAACGCAGATACGATTTAATCCCAAGTTGAAGGAAGAGGGATTATTGGATTTGAAATAAATCTACTTATAAGGTCAAACGATTCCTGGGATTATGTATCAAAAGGCAGGATACCAGTTTGCCAGACAACTTGAGAAAATTTACACATCGCGTTAGTCTTCTTTAATTGTGACTGCACACTGTCAACTCAGGCGATGACAAATCAACCCTCCCCGCAAATTCCCTCCTGTACTTGGAATCGTCCCATTGGTTTAGGCTGGGATCAACCTTACACTGTTCGCTACGCTAGTAATATTGATGATGGGCCTTGGCACGGAATGCCTTTAGGTGGCTTTGGTGCAGGTTGTATCGGTCGTTCTTCGCGAGGAGATTTTAATTTGTGGCACATTGACGGCGGCGAACATGTGTTTCAAGCGATCGCCCCTTGTCAATTTAGCGTGTTTGAATCTGATGGTACTAATTCCCAAGCCTATGCTTTATGTACACAGCCACCAGAGGATGGTAGCTTGGCTACATGGCAGTGGTATCCAACAATTAAAAATGAAAAATCAAAAATTACTGGAACCTATCATGCCCTTTATCCTCGCAGTTGGTTCGTTTATGAAAACGTATATAAAGCTCAGTTAACCTGTGAACAATTTTCTCCGATCTGGGCAAATAATTATCAAGAAACCAGCTACCCTGTAGCAGTGTTTGTCTGGACTGCACACAATCCGACTAACGCACCTATTACTTTAAGTATTATGCTCACTTGGCAAAATATGGTAGGCTGGTTTACCAATGCTTTGAAATCCCCCCAAGTACGGATGCGGGATGATGGTAGTCCAGTTTACGAGTATCAGCCGCGTTGGGGCGAAAGTAAAGATAATTTTAATCAAGTAGTTGAAAATACTGAATATATTGGTTGTGTGATGGGTCGTGTTGGTATTAACGAACCTATCCAAGAGGGAGAAGGGCAGTGGTGCATTGCTACCCGTAAACATCCCAAACTCGAAACTTTTTACCATAGTCGTTGGCAGCCTACAGGCAGTGGTGAGGATGTATGGCAAAGCTTTGCTCAAGATGGATCGTTACCAAATTATCTAGACAATTCCTCAGCTGTTGAGGATGAACAGATTGCAGCTGCTCTTGCGATACGCTTCACTTTGCTACCAGGAGAAACAGTGGAGATTCCTTTGGTTGTCAGTTGGGATTTTCCGGTAACAGAATTTGCTGCTGGCATCAATTATAACCGCAGATATACAGACTTTTTTGGTAATAACGGTCAGAATGCGTGGGCGATCGCATCAACAGCACTACAACAATACCAAGCTTGGCAAGCGCAGATCCAAGTATGGCAACAACCCATTCTTGAGCGTACAGATTTGCCAGACTGGTTTAAGATGGCTTTATTTAATGAGCTTTATGACCTGACTGCTGGTGGTACTCTCTGGAGTGCAGCAACTGAGTATGATCCCATTGGTCAGTTTGCCGTGCTGGAGTGCCTAGACTACCGTTGGTATGAAAGTTTAGATGTGCGGCTTTATGGCTCTTTTGCTCTGTTGATGCTGTTCCCAGAATTGGAAAAGGCGGTAATACGTGCTTTTGCACGAGCTATTCCCATGAACGATACTAATACTCGTGTAATTGGTTACTATTATACTATCGGTGCAGAAAGTCCTTTTGCTGTCCGTAAAGTTTCAGGAGCAACACCTCATGATTTAGGCGCACCGAATGAACACGTTTGGGAGAAGACAAATTATACTAGCTACCAAGATTGCAACTTGTGGAAGGATTTAGGTTGCGACTTTGTTTTACAAGTATACCGCGATTTTCTATTCACTGGTGCTGACGATATCAAATTTTTAACAGATTGCTGGAATGCCATTGTAGAAACCCTCAACTATCTAAAAACTTTAGACATAGATCAAGACGGAATTCCGGAAAATTCTGGTGCGCCTGATCAAACTTTTGATGACTGGCGACTACAAGGAGTTAGTGCTTATTGCGGTGGATTATGGTTGGCGGCGTTAGAAGCTGCGATCGCAATTTGTGATGTTTTGATAACAACCCGCAGAGAGCTAGACAACACCCAGGAGATAGAAAAGCAAAAATCGATTTACGAAACTTGGTTACAACAATCTCGCCCCATTTATGAAGAAAAACTCTGGAATGGCCAATATTATCGACTAGATAGCGAAAGTGGTTCGGATGTGGTAATGGCGGATCAATTGTGTGGACAGTTCTACGCTCGTTTGTTGGGATTGCCTGATATCGTACAACGCGATCGCGCTTTGTCTGCATTGCGAACTGTCTACAACGCTTGTTTTGTGAAGTTTCAGAATGGTCAGTTTGGTGCTGCTAATGGTCTTCGTCCTGATGGTTCACCAGAAAACCCCAAAGCTACCCATCCCTTGGAAGTCTGGACAGGGATCAACTTTGGTTTAGCGGCTTTTATGGTGCAGATGAATATGAAAGACGAAGCTATGAAGTTGACAGAAGCTGTAGTTCGGCAAGTTTATGAAAATGGATTACAATTTCGCACACCAGAAGCGATCACTGCTGTCGGTACTTTCCGCGCTAGTACCTATCTACGCGCGATGGCTATTTGGGGAATTTATTTAGAGACGGGATTAATTGCGTCTGTACAATTGTCGGATTAATAGCGTCTCTATTGTCATTGGTTATTTGTCAATAAGCAAGAGTTAAACCTCAACGCTCTAACCTCAAGGCTTAATAGACCTCTTGCAAAAATATTTTTACCCCACCCTAACCCTAAGCGTAAACGGGGAGGGAACTAAATCTTCCCCCCGTGAACGGGGGGATTGAGGGGGGTTCATTCGACTTTTGCAAGAGGTCTAATGTTCCAACTTTAAGGCTTAATGTTCCAACCTCAAGGCTTAATGTTCCAACTTTAAGGCTTAATGTTCCAACTTTAAGGCTTAATGTTCCAACCTCAAGGCTTGATGTTCCAACCTTAAGGCTTAATGTTCCAACTTTAAGGCTTAATGTTCCAACCTCAAGGCTTGATGTTCCAACCTTAAGGCTTAATGTTCAAATTTCAAAGCGATTTCTTCTCTGTTGTCTTCTTTGTCTCCTGTGTCCCCAATCTCTGACCCCTGATCTCCTGATTCCCATCTTTAATTTAATCATTAAGATAAAAAATCCGGTTTTCATCTTAATTGCTTGTAATGGACTAATATGAATTCTCCAAATAAATGCAACAAACCTATGGATGCATGACTATTTGCTCAGACGACTATTTATTGCATTCTCCCGGAGAAATGGTAATACAATAGTTTCTCTGCATATTGTCACAGATCCAAGACATTAAGCCCTAAAGATAAAGTCAAAGGGGCGATTCATGCTGATAATTCAGATCGTTCTGAATTTTGTTAACTCAGAGCCAGAGTTGGTTGTTTACAGCATTTAATTTTGAACTGTAGCCTTTGCAACAATGAAGACCGCGATGAGCAAATTTGTGTTACATCGGTAAAACTTTGGTAAATTGCCAAAATATCTTGACTAAATTTATCAAAATTCTATAACAATACCTAAAAAGAGGTGCTTAATAACTAACAAAAAACTAAATAATGTTTTGTTAGTGACAAGTTTTTGACAAACTATCGTTCTTAAAAAACAAAGGAAAGTGATTAAGTGATGAAAAATACAAAAAATCGAGCTTGGCGAAGGCTCAAACTGTCGTTATGAAAGCCAAGCCACTGAGATTGACTGCCTCAACGGTAATTCTATCAGCTTACCCAAGCATCAGAGATTAAATCATGAACTCGTATTCGTCGTTACGGGGTCAGGGAGAGTCTATTGATACTAAGGAACAGCACTTTCCCAATCCAAAGGATACTATCCTCAAGCTTTTAAGGATAGCTACAGAAGATACAACCCTCGCATCCGACTTTGCTCAAGTTTGGGTTTTGCGCGAGTTTCAATTAGGGGATGATTTGGCTAGTTATGCGATCGCTAGACAAACAGAAAATAATCATGATTTTCTTTTCTTAGTTTGCCAAGGTCGAGTCCGGTTACTAGGATTTGATCCAAAGTTGGAACGAGAGGTATCTACTCAGTTGCTACTAGCACAGCAAACCTTTGGAGTAGACTACTTATTCCATTGTCAGCCTTTAGCTTATCGAGCAGTTGCAGCTAGTGATGGTTTGCTGGCATCTATACACATAGATGATCTCAAAGAGTGGTTACAACAACTACCTAATTTGAAAAGCTATTTGCAAAAAATAACTTGCGATCGCCAAACTTTAATTTTTTTCAAAATTGCCACAGAATTACGTTCGCATACTAGCCATTCTTTGCGACAGCTTTTACCATACTTGGAACAAACCAAGGTCAGTGCTGGCTCAACCCTTGTGCAAGCAACCCCCCCATCTAAGGGACGCTTTTGGTTGATGTGTGGAAAAATTGTTAGTCCCACGCCAGAAAATCAGCCACCACAAGTAGGAGAAGGCTGGGGATACCCCGATCTCACAATCCCAGGCTGGATTGCCAAAACGGATTTGCTATTATATCACCTACCTCAACAAATTGCACAAGGGGATTGGGGACAAGGGATCGGGGACAAGGGATCGGGGACAAGGGATCGGAGACACGGGGGACACGGGGACGCGGAGATACATAGACACCGGGATACACAGACACCGGGATACACAGACACAGACGCGGATAAACGACGGGAACAGGAAGATGATGCGACTAGTGTTTCTGTTGCTGTGTCTTCTGAAAATACCTATGCAGAGATGAATTTTCAGCAACCGAGAAGCCAGCATTGGTCAGTAAGTAAGCTGTGGCGTCGCTATCCTTTTATCCAACAGCATAGTTCCTCTGATTGTGGTGCGGCGTGTCTGGCGATGATTAGCCTCTACTGGGGTAAGCGTTTTAGCCTGAATAGATTGCGAAACCTAGCGCAGACAGACCGTCTGGGTGCTTCTCTTTCGGCTTTGGCAGATGCAGCAGAAACCCTGGGTTATGATGCTTTACCAGTTAGGGCTTCTTTGAGTAAATTAGAATTGCAGCCTAACCCTTGGATTGCTCATTGGCAAGGGATTCACTACGTGGTTGTTTGGCGAATCAAAGGCGATCGCGTATTGATTTGTGATCCAGCAATTGGTAAGCGATCGCTTCTGCGCGAAGAGTTTGAAACTAACTGGACAGGATACGCCTTAGTTTTATTTCCAACTAAACACTTAAACGCTCAAAAGAACAAAAAAGTTTCCTTGGGAGAATTTTGGCACGCTTTTTGTCATCATCGGGAATTACTTGGGCAAATTGTTCTAGCTTCAGTGCTGTTAACAGTGTTTAGTCTGGCTGCACCCCTGATTACTCAGGTTGTACTTGACCAAGTTCTACCATATAAAAGTTCTCTCACCCTGAATATATTCACCTTCGGGTTTCTATTTTTTGGCATCTGGCGGATTATCGTCCAAGCAGTGCGTCAATATCTGCTGGACTATTTTTCCAACCGTATGGATTTGACGCTACTGGGGAGTTTTATCAGTTATACCCTGCGTTTACCATTGCAGTTTTTTGCATCCCGTCAGCCAGGAGACATTATTACTCGGATTCAAGAAAATCGCAAAATTCAAGTATTTTTCACCAAAAAAGCGGTTAGCACTACCCTAGATGCGCTGATGGTGATTGTTTTCCTGGGATTAATGGCGTATTACAACTTAAGCCTGACTCTGATTGTCTTGATTATGATTCTACCGATTGTGATTGTGACTGCTGCAACTAGTCCACTTCTCAAAAATGCTTCACGAGAACTCTATCAAAAATCGGCATTGCAATATTCCACAATCAGAGAAATTATTACTGGTGTAGCTACTGTTAAAATAACTGCTGCTGAACGTCCAATGCGTTGGCGTTGGGAGGAAAGTTTTACCAACACCGTCCAAACAAGATTTCGGGGTCAAAAACTGGCTAATAATTTACAGTTAGCAACTAGTTTGATTAATCATCTGGGAATCACATTTTTACTATGGTATGGGGCAACCCTGGTCATAAGCAACCAGATGTCAATTGGTCAATTTGTTGCTTTTAATATGCTAATTGGTAGTACGATCAACCCTGTTTTAGCACTGGTGAAATTGTGGGATGAGTTGCAAGAGGTATTGATTTGTGCTGAACGTTTAGATGATGTCCTAACTACCCAACCAGAAGAACATACCCAAAAACCGCAAATAGTGTTACCTCAAGTTCGGGGTGATATACAGTTTGAAGGAGTTTGTTTTCGTCACAATACCAATGCAGAACAGGACACCTTGCACAATATTTCCTTTCACATCAAAGCAGGGCAAATTGTAGGGGTTGTTGGTACTCATGGTGCTGGTAAAAGTACCTTAGTTAATTTACTGGCTGGTTTATATCGTCCCAGTAGCGGACGTATTTTAATTGATGGTTACAATATTGCTGATGTTTCTCCCCAATCGTTACGTAGTCAATTAGGGGTAGTACCGCAAGATATTTTTCTTTTTGCTGGCAGCATTTTAGAAAATATCACAATGTTTAATTCAGAGATTTCACCGGAAGAAGCGATCGCCGTCGCGAAAGTATTAGAAGCACATAGCTTTATCCAAGCACTACCTCTAGGTTACAACACCCGTGTCGGTGAGGGAGGAATGATGCTGACTTGTGAACAACGCCAAAAAATTGCGATCGCCCGCGCCTTAGTCAAAAATCCACGTATTCTAATTCTAGATGAAGCTACTAGTTGTTTAGATAACGCCTTTGAACACCAATTTCAACAAAATCTTGCTCGCTTCCATCACTCCAGCAACATTCCTATTCATCAAACACGTACCATTTTCTTGATTGCCAATAATCTTTCGACTATTCGCCATGCTGATCATATTCTGGTTTTAGACCGAGGTATCCTTATCGAACAGGGAAATCATCAAGAATTAATGACAACTCAGGGTCTTGATTACCACTTAGCTCAACAACAATTGCATTTGTGATCGCACTTATATCAATCAGTTGTAGTGCATAAAGGATGCAAATCATTTTTGAAGATACTTAGGAATATAAATTGTGACTCATTTTATTTGCAGTCGCAGCATTTCATAACTTCCTACAAGCGTTAACCGCTACTTTTGCTCTGCCAAAAAACTTCTTGTGACGATTTTACCGGATTACGCAAGTATTATTTTAAGTCCTTCAAAAATCATACCATAAAACTGTAAAATCCACAACTATTCATCAGAGCATTGCGTTTATTTTCAAGCAAAATTAACAACAGTTTCACCGTAAATTTGCAATAAAATGCTAATCTGGAAGTCTGGCTAGATAAGCTTTTAGCTGGAAATGCAAACAATATTATCTAGCAATAAAAGTAAAAAGCATTATCAATTTTACTGTCACGTAAACATGGATGACATCACACATGCGTATTTATATTTATCGATAACTTATCAATAAAGTACATAATGAATTTCCCGATAATTGAAAAAAAATACAAGCAACAAATTAATAGTAGGTGAGGGGCGAAACCCCTACTGTATTTAACACTAGTGGACAAAATCTGATTTGTATAATAATTATTTAAATAGGAAAGCAAATTAACTACATTGAACAAAAAAATGAAAAATCGGCAGATGACATTCATGGAAAAAAATAGTATAAGTACGAATGTTGCCCTTGAACATCAAGAATAAATATTTTTTCATTGCTCTTGTAGAAAAACGGCAGTATTACTTAAAAAACTTCTAATTTTTGGTGTAAATCACTACATAAAAAAGCCAGGGGAAAGTAATTAAATTAGGAGTAAGCCAAATATTTAAGAGGGCAAAACTGCATCTACCAAGAGCCAAACGGAGACTTATTTCATACCCGTCAACAAAGATGACCCAAGGTAAATTTTTGCCTCAGTCATTGCCTTATCAAACCTAAAACTCATACATAGTCAGGTTTCCGATTTTAGGTCAGCTCATGGACAGAATCATCAGGTTAAATGCAGTCGAAGCCTCAAGCCAATCAGGAAGTTTAGAAATTCACTTACAGGACGTGCATCCCTGTTACGCTTTAACTCCTGAAATAGCATCAATCTATGGGGGTAGTGTCGCTTCAGTAGAAGCGGTTTTATCAAAACTACCTACAAATATCCAAACCGCAAGAACCAAAACTTTCCAGACAGGAATTACAAATACAAGTAATTACTCTAGATCTTTGCAAAAAGTATTAGAACAGCAGCCTTCTATTGTTCCTCACCTGATTTTGTTAGGCGGTCTAGCTTTTTTTGCAACTGTATTCACTTGGGCTTGTACTGGAAAGATACAACAAGTCACCCAAGTTCAAGGAAAATTTGCATCATCACAACAGCTTGCTAAACTTCAACCACCGCGAAAATCTCTTTATGAACCTGTAGATGGGGTTGTGTCCTCCTTAAATAACCGTAGTACTGGTGAGGAAGTTAAACCCAAGCAAATCATCGCTGAAATTACTCCAACCGATGCATCTCCAGTTTTATTGACTATACAACCCTCCCAAAAAACAGCCTTTGTTGAAAAAGGAGATCTAGTAGAAATCAAGCTCAATGTTGACTCTCAACGTCTAGAACTTGAAAAGGCTGGTCAAAGGGATAGAAATGACAATATCCTCTCAGGAAGGGTTGTATCAGTCTCCAGCGATGGCCAAACAGATAAGAAATCAAGTTGGGTTCATCGCTTGGAAATAGCCTTGGATGGCAATAATTCAACCATCAAATTCACGGATGGACAAGTAGTTACAGCCAAAATCATTCACAATCGCCGTGTTGCTGAGATGTTCCTTAGACCAATTAAGGAATTGCATAACAGCGAAAACGATTTCTAAATTTTGATTGGGTCACTCTTCACTACAACAACTAACAGACTTATTTACTTTATCTAGGACAACAGCACCATGAACCAAAACATATCTAGCGCTACTAGCAACTTCGAGAAAACTCTTAACCCAGAACAATTTGATCAGTTAGTTGAAGCGATTCTTGCAGGTAAGTATTCTTGGGCTTGTGTTTTAATACTACGGTTTGCTGGCTACAATCCTTTGCATTATATTCCTTACCGCACCTACAACCGATTGATCAAAGAAAACTCACAACTCAAAAGAGTTAACCAACAGCGCAACGACAATCTCAAAATCGCTAAACTACCCTCTGAGAAAAAATCTGATAGCAATCCCTCACAAAGCTGCTTAAGCAAAATTAAGGATCTTGCCTATCTGGAGGTAGTTGGTAAGCAAAAAAGAGAAATTCGTGGTGGTCATCAAGATCAGTGGCTAGCAACTCAAGTTCACGAATATCAATCAATTCAAGCGGAAATCAGACCAGAGAATACTCAAGATTTATCATTCCAATACTGTGAAGCTAACTAAACTATCTCTTGAGTCGAGAAATTCAGAAATACACCTGGTTGAGTTTTGTATCAGCTGCCATGCTAGTTAAAAAGCTATGCTATGGCAGGCTGAATCAGTTATCAGTGAACAGATTTAAAGTTATCTGGTGCTATTAGATTTATTTAGGTAGAAAATACTAATTTGTACTTTTTTCAATCCCCTAATTTTAGTTATGGGGATTCACTGATAACATTTAGGATTGCGATACTAACCAAACAAGGCAAAAGTCACTCATTCAAAAGGCACTTCCTAAGAAAAAGTGCTG
>NZ_JCACKS010000214.1:0-47621 GCF_059505505.1 Pelatocladus sp.
CCCGGCGCTAAACGGAGTACCGTTATAGCGCCGGGATATAAGGCGAAATAGTTAAAACAAATCTTCTTTAATTATCCGACCATCTTCTATGTGGATGATTTTATCTGCTATGTCTAGAACTCGATTGTCATGAGTCACCATTAAAATAGCACATTGCTGTTCCTTAGCCAGTAGCTGCATTATTTCTACAACTTCTCGACCTGATTTACTGTCTAAGGCAGCAGTTGGTTCATCTGCTAAAACTAATTTGGGCTGACTCACCAAAGCACGGGCAATGGCTACACGTTGCTTTTGACCTCCCGAAAGGTGGGTAGGATAATAATTAACTCGATGTCCCAATTTAACAGCATGAAGCATCGCTTCTGATTTCAGACGAGCCTGTCGATAAGAAAGATTTTTTTGTAGTTCAAGTGACATTTGGACATTCTGGCGGGCTGTTAAGAAATCCAGCAAGTTGTGAGCTTGAAAAATATAGCCAATCTGACGTCGTATTTGCACTAACTTCTCATTACTAGCCCCATGTAACTCCCAATCTATAAATTTAAGGCTCCCTTCTTGGACAGATCGCAAACCACCAATCAAAGTTAATAAAGTCGTTTTTCCTGAACCAGATGGGCCAGACATAATTACAATTTCTCCAGATTTTATAACTAAATTAATGTCAAATAAAATCTGGCTTCGTAATGATTTTTGACCGAAGTAGTGATTGATATTTTCAACGGAAACAACAATTTCTTGTTGAAACATGAATTTATTATGTTATGTGATTAAATTAGAAAATGTCTGCTGGATCTACAGAACGCAATTTATTTGTTGATAAAAATGCCGAAGTTAAACACATTAAGAGTGTAGAAAATAAGATTATTAATGCCTTATCGTAACTCATAATTACTGGTAACTGAGTAGCATTTTTTGCCAAATTATATAGACCAATAGATATAATGATGCCAGGGATATAGCCTACGATTGCTAAAATTACAGCCTGTTGAAAAACTACACCTAGCAAATATTTATTTTTAAATCCCATTGCTTTTAATGTTGCATATTCAGCTAAGTGATTAGATATATTACTATAAAGTATTTGATAAACAACAACTACACCAACAATAAATCCCATGATTACCATAAGATTAAATACAAATCCAATAGGTGTTCTTAGACTCCAATAGTTTTTTTCAAAATCAATAAAACCCTGACGCGTTAAAATTTTCACATCTTTGGGTAAGTGATCTGACAAACTTGCTAAAACTTTTTGGTGATCAGCACTGGGTTTGAGAGTAAGTAATCCTATATCTATATAATCAGCAGTACGGTCTCTAAATACCTTGATGAAAGTTGAGTAACTAATCATTAAATTTCCATCAACTCCAAAGGAAGGACCAAGCTTAAACAAGCCACCGACTTTAACTTTGTAGCCAATTGTTGAATTATATCCAAATATTTCAATTCTGACAGATTCTTGTTGCTCAAAATTTTCCGCGATTGGTCCAAATTCTGAGCGAGAACCACGATCAAATAAAACTACATTAGGACGTTTGAGAAGATTTATATTACTCTCAACATCTGGTAATTTAAAAACAGATTCTGCTGGGTCAAAACCCAGCACGTAGATTGGGAACTTACGACCATTAATTGGATTTTTGAGTTTAGCAAATTGAACGTATACAGGCATGACTGACTTTATATCATCAAACCCTAATGCTTGATATAAACGAACACGTGGAAAACTTTGATTTGAGGTTAAAGATTTATATTGAGAACTTATTATAAATAAATCTCCTGCTAAGTTTTTCTGCACTTGCGTAGCACTATCATAGAGAGCATCTTGAAAGCCAATTTGCATGAACATCAAAACAGCAACAAACGTAATACCAGCTAAAGCTACTACAAAGCGAAGTTTTTGTCGAGCTAGTTGTAGCCAGGCTACAGGTATATTGTTAATCATCTTGTAAACCTCAAAATTGAGATTAAAAATGCAATTTTTTGGAAGAAAATCCTCAAAAAATTTATTCAGATTTTCTCTGCTCAAAAAAGTATTTATTATTGAGATTGTCCAAGATTAATAAGTACTTCTACTTGTAAGTTAGTCAGGGCTGCAACTCGTTCATTATCTTTTGGATTATTGATACGAATTTTGACATCAACTACTTTGTTATCTGTATCTGCTCCTGGATTGTTACTAAAGATATTTTGTTGGGTAACTTGTAAGCCTATATCTGTTACTGTTCCTTGCAATTTGCCGGAAAAAGCATCGCTACTAATAATTGCCAACTGACCTAGATGTACTTTTTTAATATCAGTTTCATAGACTTCTGCTACCACATACATTTGGTCTGTGTAACCGATCTGAGCAATTCCTTGATTGCCGATAATTTCTCCAGGCCAAGTATAAATTTTGATGATTTGCCCATCTACAGGCGATCGCACTATGCTTAGATCCAGATCAGCACGAGCCTGTACTACTGCTGTTTTTGCCTTCTCAACCTCAGCTTGAGCTGCTTGTACATCGGTAGGACGGACTTCAGCAATACTTTCCAGCCTAGCTCTAGCCTCACTTAACTGTTTTTGAAGAGTGTCTACTGTACGGCTTCGATTAGCTTTTGCCTCATTGAGCTGTTGTTGGACAGTATCCATTCTCAAGCGTTTAGCATCTGCATCTGATGCTGAAATGGCTCCCTGTTTGTACAACATCTGATATCGTTGATTTTCACTTTTGGCATTACGTAATTCTGCCTGTAAGCGAGCTATGCTTGCTTGTTGTGTAGATATTTCTCCATCTAACTCAGCTTCTAGGCGAGCAATAGTCGCCTTTTGGGCAGCTATATCTCCTGCTTTGGCTCCTGCTTTTACCTGATTGAGACTAGCTTGGGCAACCAAAATTTGTTGTTTCGCATTTTCTAAGGCTGCAAGACGGACATAAAAATTGTCAAGAAGTGCAACTGCTTGACCTTTACGCACTTTATCTCCTTTGTCTACAAGCAGTTTTGCGACTTGCACACCACCTTGGGAATTAGGAGCAGACAAATTAATCACTTCTCCTTGAGGTTCTAAACGTCCAAGAGCGGCAACACTAGTAATAGTAGGGGAATTAATTGGGGTAGCTGAATCATTATTTGCAGACTTTGGTCTAAATCTAGAAAGGCCGTAGAGAGAAATTGCACCGATACCTACAGCCATAGCAATTGCTAAAATTATAGGCAACTGATTTATAGGTATCGTAATTGGCTGCCTTTGTTTTTGCACCATGATTTATGTTTTGCTAGTTAAGGATACTACTCTCTTGCAATTATTCATGTAATTTAAGAGAGACGAATGGCAATATCTCTGCTCTACAGTCATATAAATAGTAGAAAGTAAAGTGGATCAGATTGGCTGATAATTTCGGATTTTATTGTTGCTATCAGAGGATGGATTATAGAAAAAATATCCATCACTCTGTAGCAGTAACAACCAATCAGGAATTTATGTCTTCAAATTTGTACTTATTTATTGATTTAGCACACCTCTTTTTTCCTTTTCATAATGTCTAAGTATTCGCTGCGAGTTCCATCTATACGATAGTGATCGCAGATCTGACAGAGTTTTAAAAGATCTAATCGACTAAATACTTTCTGATGCTCAATTCCATTATCATTTCTCCATCGCCAAAAAGTTGTTCGATCAATACGGCGATTGTTTTCAGGCCATCGTCGTCTCGATAAAAACTCTATAAGTTCTTGTTCATAAAAACAGTAGCCTTTTGGCAATTTGAGGAGCTCTTCTCTTAAGTTAGATAGTGGTATGAGTGGATCTAGCTCAGATAGTCTCATGCCAGCAACTCCGTTTAGTTTCGTGGAATTCTAATCAAGTAAAAGCTGAATGTCACAAGGTGGTAATCATATCTAATGGTAGATGAGGAAATAGAGTTATTAAGGTAGTAAATATGTTCAATGCCATTACCTCCTGTACGGAGTTAAATCTTTATTCAATTTAATCACCAACCATAGTCTTTTTGATACTCAAATGCAACTCCTATGCAACAACTTTAAAAAGAAAAAATAATCGCAAGTAAATTATTAACATGAAGAGTAATAAGCATCTCTTCGCAAGCAAATATATTAGTAGAATTTAGTGAAAAACGTAATTAATTCATCTATCATCAAGCAGAATAATTTGTATCATTTATTTGTGATTGAAATAACAATATAAAATTTATATAAAATCTAGACTCGTACAATATATTTTTAAAATGCCATTTTTTTATAGTAGATGTTTATACTAATAATTTTGATACATTAATCTGCGTATAACTATCCCATTTCACTCTTCTGATAAAAAGAACTTAGAAGGAGATGCTTCAACAGTATAAACAAATAGTAATAAATAGTACATATAATTTGAATCCAAACTCATAAATTACATATTCTCAGAATAAAGAATGGAAGCTAACTTTATAATTCAGTATGAAAAATAACTTATTTTCTTTTATTTTTTGCCTGATTCTCGGATTTTTATGGCATTAACATGACCTTCAAAAGAAGGAATATACAATTTATATGCAATTTTGGAAGATAAACTCTTGGTAGATGAGATAGTGTAATTAAAAGTTGGACATAGGTGATGTGGCTAAAGTTGTTCGCGTCCTCAAGAGAATGAAACTACAGCGATTCATGCTCTCATTAACCAGATTTGATCACCAGCGGCTAATTTTTCATGCAGCCCGCCAGACAGCTCGTAAAGCTGAAATGGCACGTATCGCAGTGCATGAATGGCTCAATCAACACGATTCTGAACTGGAAGAATGGAAAACCAAAACCGCTTCTGAGCTTGGAATTAGTATTAGTGAACTTGAACGACGGCTATTAACTGCTGCTGAAGAAAAGACAGAATCTAGAAAAAAAAGTAGTAATGCTGATTCAGAATAGAACTACGTTTAAACTGTGGCATAATTGCTCCATAATGTATCAAATTATCAACAACGAATGAATGATCACTAATGTAGTTATAGGAATCCTTTTTGTTTGATTAACTTAGTAGTTGAGCTAGGGAGATCTTAACTCTAAATATGAAACCTAAACTGTACTTAATTCGGGTTAAAAGCTCAATAGGAATCCTATATATGAATTGACAATTACCTTACAGAAAACACTTCATTAGAATTTCATATCCCAATAGTTGGTTTGTTGCATATAAGTTGCTACACAGAAGTAAGCAGTCTAGAATAAGCAGCAAGAGTCATGGATGATATGACTAAAATAAACTAATTGGATTAACTTCTTTCGATGAAGTAATCCAAAATAAAGCTATTTCAAGACTTATGTAGCAGCCTTAAAGATATGAATTCTAACTCGCTCTGTAAAGATAATCAATGATTGCTCTCCTAACTATTACTTCAAGATTATTTTGTATAGAGCATATAAATCTTGGCTATTTCCCTATATTCTCCAAGTAAATAATGAAAATTAAGCCATGGCTGCTTCTAGAATTGAAGTTGACTTTGCACAGTTACAAAAAGAAGTAAGCAATTGTGAAAAGGCTTTGCACAAACTGATACAGGTTAAAAAAATGATGTCTGCAAATGCAACTGAAACTCATAAGATCAATAGAAGATTGCAACAAAATCCTGTTGCTATTATTGGAATGGCTTCTATTTTCCCGCAATCTAAAAATTTACGGGAATATTGGGAAAAAATTATTCGCCAAGTTGATTGTATTACTGATGTTCCTCCATCGCGCTGGAATATTGAGGATTACTATGATCCTAACCCCAAAGCCCCTGACAAAACTTACTGCAAACGTGGTGGATTCATCCCCGAAATCGAATTCAACCCAATGGAATTTGGACTTCCTCCAAATCTTTTGGAAGTTACAGATGTTTCCCAGTTACTGGGTTTAGTTGTTGCAAAAGCAGCAATCGAAGATGCAGGCTATGGCGAAACAAGACAATTTAACCGAGAGCGTACTGGGGTGATTTTGGGTGTAGCCCTAGCAAGACAGTTAGCAATGCCATTGGCTACTAGATTAGAGTATCCCATATGGGAAAAAGTCTTAAAAAGTAGTGGCTTATCTGACCAAGATACGCAAAAAATTATCGAGAAAATCAAAAGTGCATATGTGCCATGGGAAGAGAACGCTTTTCCCGGTATGTTAGCAAACATAGTTTCTGGGCGAATTGCCAACCGCCTAGATTTGGGAGGAATGAACTGTGTAGTCGATGCTGCTTGTGCCAGTTCATTAGGAGCATTAGCAATGTCAATTAGTGAACTAGTCGATCATCGAGCCGACATGATGCTCACTGGTGGAGTTGACACTGACAACTCAATTGTTGCCTATATGTGTTTTAGCAAAACACCTGCTGTTTCCCCAAGCCAGAACACCAAACCTTTTGATGCTCAATCAGATGGCATGATGTTGGCTGAAGGTATTGGTATGTTGGTGTTGAAACGCTTGGAAGACGCAATTAGGGATAATGACCGAATTTATGCAGTGATCAAAGGTATTGGCGCCTCCAGTGATGGTCGCTATAAAAGCATTTATGCACCTCGCCCAGAAGGTCAAGTCAGAGCTTTGCATCGTGCTTATGAAGATGCAGGATTTTCACCTACCAGTGTTGGTTTAATTGAAGCACACGGCACAGGTACCATGGTTGGAGATCCCACCGAATTTACAGCTCTCAAAGAAGTTTTTAGCGAAAACAATTCCCGAACACAACATATTGCACTTGGAAGTGTCAAATCACAGATTGGACATGCAAAAGCTGCTGCGGGTGCTGCAAGTCTAATCAAAACAGCATTAGCTTTACACCACAAAGTATTGCCAGCAACCATTAATATCACTCAACCACATCCTAAACTAGGTCTTGAAAACTCACCATTGTATTTGAATACAGAAACTAGGCCTTGGATTTGCTCTCAAGGAGAAGTGCCAAGACGTGCAGGAGTGAGTTCCTTTGGTTTTGGTGGCACAAATTACCACATTGTCTTAGAAGAATACTCTAGTGAACACGATCGCCCTTATCGTTTACATAACACCCCCCAATCAGTACTGTTATTTGCATCAACACCTGAGCAGTTAAGATCACGCTGTCAAGAAATTTTGGGTCAGTTGCAATCTCCAGAAAAAGAAAGAAGTTATGCACAACTAATTGCAACGTGTCAATCATCAGAAATTCCTGCCACAAATGCTAGAGTAGGATTTGTCGCCGAATCTTTGACTGAGGCTTGCAAATTATTGCAGATCAGTATTGACTTGCTCACCAATAAGTCACAAGCGGAATCTTGGGAGCATCCTCAAGGAATTTATTATCGCAAAACGAATCTGCCAACTGAAGGCAAAGTAGTTGCCTTGTTTTCTGGTCAAGGTTCTCAATACCTGGAAATGGGTCGAGAACTTGTCATCAACTTTCCTTGCTTGCGACAGACCTATAGTCAGATAGATAACCTTTTCTGCAAAGATGGTCTCAAACCCGTTTCAGAAATAGTTTTCCCTCGCCCTGTTTTTGATCAAGCTCAAAAACAGTCACAAGTTGAAGCATTGCAAAAGACAGAATATGCACAAGCAGCAATTGGAGCTTTCAGCGTTGGTCTGTATAAGCTATTACAACAGGGAGGATTCAAGCCAGATTTTCTCGTCGGACACAGCTTTGGAGAATTGACGGCTTTGTGGGCTGCGGGTGTTCTCAGTGAGGAAGATTACTTTTTCCTGGTTAAAGCCAGGGGTCAAGCGATGGCTGCACCAAACGATCCTGAGTTTGATGCAGGAGCTATGCTGGCAGTTAAAGGTGATGTCAGTCAAGTTGAAGAAATCATCAAGAACTTCCCTCTAGTGACGATCGCTAACTTGAATTCTCCAAATCAAGTGGTGTTGGCAGGAGCGAAAGCTGAGATCAGCCAAGTACAGGAGCAACTGAAAGCTAAGGCTTATTCTACCGTTTTGCTGCCTGTTTCAGCAGCTTTTCATACACCATTGGTAACTCATGCTCAAAAACCCTTTACTCAAGCAATTGAGGGAATTCATTTCAACGAGCCAATAATGCCTGTGTATACTAATGTGACAGGAAAGTGTTACCCGCAAGAACCACAAGCGATTCAAAAAATCCTGAAACAACACCTGATTAATCAGGTACATTTTAAGCAAGAGATTGAAAATATTTACGCTCAAGGTGGCTATTGTTTCATAGAGTTTGGCCCTAAAGGCATTCTGACTAAATTAGTCAAAGATATCCTCTGTGATCAACCTCATTTAGCTGTGGCTTTGAATGGCAGTTATCAAAAAGATAGCGATCGCTGTTTTCGAGAAGCTGTTATGCAATTACGTGTCGCTGGCTTATCTTTAAAAAACCCCGATCTCTACCAACTTGAGCAGAAAACACCAGAAGTAAAAAACAATAAGCAGCTGATTGTCCAGCTAAATGGTTCTAACTACATCTCAGAAAAAAGAAAACAGGCTTTTGAAAAAGCTTTGCACAACGGACATCAAGTTAATCTCCCACACACAAAAGATAAATCCTCTGAGGTAAATACTCTGTCTACATCCCCTATTCAAAAGACAGATCAGACGCCCATCTCCCAACCTGTCAATACACACCGCAGCGAGTCCACACCAGTTGCAAACGGTAATAAACCAGAAAAATCTTCTGATCTAAACAAATACCCTCAAGCAACTCCTAAAGCACAAATGCAAACAAGTCCAGAACTTACTCAAAATTATCAACTAGTTTTAGATAGTTTAGAATATAGCCTCATAGAATTCAATCGCAATCAACGTGACGCCTTACATGTTCATGAACAATCTTTGAAGCATCAAACGGAATATACCAAAACCTTTTTCCAACTGATGCAGCAACAGAATTCTTTGCTGGTAAATGATCAATTCCCTCACCAAGATGCGGAAACCAAACAAATAGCCCTCTCCTACTCTGAGCGCAGCATCATGCGCTTTCACGAACATCATGGTGAAACACTGCGTGTCCACGAGCAATATCTAAACCATCAAACAGAACAAACCAAAAAGTTTTTCCAATTGCTCCAGCAACATTACAGTCAGCTACTTGCTACCATAAACACGGAACAGCCCACAGTATTGCCATCAGAAACGACATCTATTGTTAGTGATGAACATACTTCTGTTGCTCCAGTTGCAGTCAATGATAGAACTACCACATCTGTTGCTGTACCCACTCACAGCTTTATAACTAACTTTGAGCCTGTTTTAGTCAATGGCACAAGCAATGGTGTGAGTAATGGTGTTAGCAATGGTACTTACAATAGCACTAGTAACGACACAAAAGCAATCTCCGTAAAAACCTCTGATACTCTTGTCATTCCAACTTCAGATGTGCCGTCATTACCTATAACCATTGATGAACCCACCTTTATTCAGACTCTACTAAACATAGTCAGTGAAAAGACGGGCTATCCGGTAGGAATGCTGGAACTGTCGATGGATATAGAGGTGGACTTGGGAATTGATGCCGTTAAAAGAGTTGAAATTCTGGGATCATTACTGGAATTATACCCATATTTGTCCAAACCCAATCTCGAAGAACTAGAAAAACGACGTAGCCTTGGTCAAATCGTAGAATATTTGCGGACTCTGCTTCCAGGAAGTACTGACGTTGAATCTGCACCTGGGAAGACAGCACAAGAAGTTGCTTGGAATGAGGCTAAGAGCAGCGAAGTAAGTGACGTGGGGACGCGGGGAACAAAAGACGCGAAGAGTGAAAATATACAAATAATTTCTTCCGCAGTTCCCCTCACTTTTACTACTTCCGAAGAAGCAACTTCACCAGTTTCCTCCTCCGATTTAACTGATCTCAGTCAAATTCTGCTAAACGTAGTTAGTGAAAAGACAGGCTATCCAGTTGAAATGTTGGAGCTGTCAATGGATATGGAGGCAGATTTAGGTATTGATTCCATTAAACGAGTTGAGATTTTGGGAGGGCTATTAGAATTATGCCCAGATTTGCCTAAGCCCAATCCTGAAGAACTGGGAGAATTACGTACTCTTAGTCAAATCGTTGACTATATGAAACAACAGGCTAATGTGCTGGAAAAAAAAACACTTCTAGCCGAGCCTTGCAACCAGCAATCTGAAGTAAATCATAATATTCTCCGCAGTTCAGTTCATCTCAAATTCCTTCCTGAACCAGATATATTAGATTTTTCCTTACCTGAGAAGTATATCGCCTTGCTTACTGATGATGGCACCCCCATGACTTCAGAACTAGCTCTAGCTCTTTTACAGGGTGATTGGAAAGTAGTTGTGTTGAGTTTTCCTAAAACCTTAATTGCAGATCAATTACCTTTACCAGAAGGAATCAATCGGGTTGTGCTGGCAAATTTGAGCGAGGAGCATTTGCAACATCAGTTAGAAGCGATCGCTTCTCAGTATGGTCAAATTGCTGCTTTTATCCATCTCAATCCTGATAGCCATGATGATACAAGTAATCACGTCCGTTACTTGGAAACTGAGAAAGCACTTCTGCGTCACGTTTTTCTCATCGCCAAACACCTCAAAACATCACTCAATCAAGCAGCATCTCAAGGATGCAGTTGCTTCCTTAGCGTTGCTCGTCTTGATGGCCAGTTTGGGCTAGGCTGTAAAACTAATTTTGGTGCCATTAGTAGCGGATTATTTGGACTAACCAAAAGCCTGAATCAGGAATGGGAAACTGTATTTTGCCGTGCAATTGATCTAAGTCCCGATATAAATACTCAAACATCAGTACAGTATATCCTTAACGAACTTCATGATCCCAATCGGTTAATTGCTGAAGTTGGATATAGCTCACAAGGACGAACAACGTTAGTGTGCAAGCCGGAGAGATGGGGACATGGAGGACATGGAGGACACGGAGGATATGGGGACACAGAGGACATTTTTTCTCCCTTGTCTGTCTCCTCTTCTCATTCTCTCAATCCCCAATCCCAAGTTTTTCTTGTCAGTGGTGGTGCAAGGGGAATCACAGCTGAATGTGTCATCAAGCTGGCGCAGTGTTATCAATGCAAGTTCATTCTGCTAGGGCGTTCGCCTGTAGATCCTGAACCTGTGTGGGCTGAAGGCTGCTCGACAGAAGGGGAATTGAAAAAGCGGATTATGGATGATTTTATCGCCAGAGGAGAAAAGCCTACACCTGCAATGGTGCAGAAAAAGTACAAGGGTATTTCATCTAGACGAGAAATTCAAGCAACGCTACGAGCAATTGAGAAAGCTGGTGGACAAGCGGAATATCTGAGCGTAGATATCACCGATGCAACACAACTTCAAGAGCAAGTTGCTACAGCAGTTGAGCGTTTAGGTGAAGTAACCGGAATTATTCATGGGGCTGGTAATCTAGCAGATAAGCGAATTGAAAATAAATCAGAACGGGATTTTGAAATTGTTTATGCTGCCAAAGTTGCAGGTCTGGAAAACATGCTACATTGCGTGTCACCTAGCCAACTTAATTATTTAGTGTTATTTTCCTCGGTAGTTGGTTTTTACGGGAATATTGGTCAGTCAGATTATGCGATCGCCAATGAAATTCTCAACAAGTCCGCTCATCTTGTTAAACGCAACTATCCAAATTGTCATGTCGTTGCAATTAATTGGGGACCTTGGGATAGTGGCATGGTAACACCAGAATTGAAGAAAGCTTTTGCCGAAAGAAGCATAGAGACTATTCCTATAGAACTTGGAACTCAGATGTTAGTTAATGAACTAGCACCAGTAAATCAACAAACTACCCAAGTAGTAATAGGTAGTCCCTTAGTGTACATACCTCAGTCGTCCAACCCAGATCTGAAAAAATATCGTATCCAGCGCCGATTAATCTTAGCAGCCAATCCATTTTTACAAGATCATGTCATTGCTGGCCGTCCAGTTTTACCTGCTACTTGCGCTCTCACATGGATTGCTAATACCTGTGAACAACTTTATCCTGGCTACAAAATCTTTAGTTGCTCAAACTTCAAAGTTTTGAAAGGAATTGTTTTTGATAAAACTCAGCCAACTGAATACATTTTAGATTTGCAAGAAATTTCTAAAAACGATGTTGATGAGATACAGTTTGATGCTAAAATATGGAGTAAGAATCTAGAAGGGAAAACTCGTTATCATTTCAGCAGCCAGCTAAAGATTAAGCAGAAAATTCCAGTTTCTCCTAATTATGATTCGCTTAATTTAAAAAGGGAAGAAATAACACTCGGTTCTAATAAATCACTTTATCAAAACGGGGCATCAAGCTTATTTCATGGAGCTTCTTTTCAGGGTGTAAAAACTATCTTAAATGCTAGCTCTGAAAAAATAACTCTAGAATGTGCTTTGTCAAATGTTGAGGAAAGAAAACAAGGGCAATTTCCTGTAAAAACTTTTAATCCCTATATTGCAGATGTTCAAGTTCATGCACTTTGGCTTTGGACGCAATATTTTCATCAGCAAGGTTGTTTACCATCAGAAATTAAAACTTTTGAACAGTTCGCACCTATACCATTTGATAAACCCTTTTACGTTTCTTGCGAAGTAAAATTGAAGACAGAATCATCTGTGACTGCTGATGTGATTGCACATGATATTCAAGGGAAAGTATATAATCGCATGATTGGAGCAAAAGGAACTATTTTACCCAGAAGATTTAAAGATTAGAAGGATAAAAAAGGACAAGGAGATATTTGTGAGTCCTTGTCTCTCCATCCTAATTTATCTCCAAAAAATACATAGCTAGAGATTAAATAATGGAAAACTATGAACAAATTAAAAATCCTAAAGTAGCCATTGTCGGTATGGATTGCTTTTTAGGTGGTTGTCAAGGATTAGATGCTTTTGAACGCAGTATTTATGAAGCAAATCAACACTTTACTAACTTTCCTTATGAGAGATGGCAAGAAGTTAAAAACCAAGATATTTTGCTCAAAAACAATAATTTTGACACTGAATTTGCACCTTTAGGAGCGTATATCAAAGATTTTGAAATAGATTTTTTGGATTTTAAATTAGCATCTGAAGAAGACAAATTCAAACCTCAAGAACTGTTGATGCTTAAGGTTGCTGACAATGCGCTCAAAGATGTAAAATTAAACAAAGGAAGCAGGGTGGCAGTTATTATTGTCGCCGCAACAGAACTTTCTCTTCGTATTCTTAAACCAGAAGCGAAAGACACTATTTCCAATCTCTGGAATTTTGCAGATCCTTTATTCACACTAGTTGCCGAACAACATTCTATATTCAAAGCTTTGGAGGTTGCAAAAAAGCTACTTGCAATTCGAGAAGTAGATGCTGTTGTTGTTGGTGCTGTCGAGCTAGCTGAGAATAGCCTTAGTGTTTTAGTGCAAAATCAAACGGCAAAATCCAACACAGGTGTTAATACTTTAAGTTATGACCAGAATGTTAATGGTTGGATGCTAGGCGAAGGTGCAGCCGCCGTAGTATTGAAGCTCCACAAAACAGCACAACAAGACAATGACCGTATCTATGCGGTAGTTGATGCTCTCAATATCTTGAAGGATAATTCTTCTTCTCACGCGATTCCTGACTCAAAAGCAGTCACGCAAGTATGTCAACTTGCTTTTGATTTGGCAGGTATTAAACCCAAGGACATTGGCTATCTAGAAGTTTTTGCCAGTGGGGTTCCTCAGCAAGATGAGTCAGAAATGCTAGGTTTGATTCGAGCTTATCAGACTTCTGAGCCTGATCTGTGTTGTGCGATTGGTAGTGTCAAAGCCAACATTGGTCATACCTCTGCTGCATCAGGAATAGTCAGTTTAATTAAAACAGCACTCTGTTTGTATCACCGTTACATTCCTGGTGTTCCTCACTGGTCTGCTCCCAAAATGCCGCAAATCTGGCAGAATAGTCCGTTTTATGTTGCTCCTGAATCAAAGCCTTGGTTTTTAGAGAAAGGAGCTACTAAAAGAATTGCTGCCATTAACAGTATGGAGATAGATGGCAGTTACGCACATTTAATTTTATCGGAGGAAGCAACTCAGATACATCGTAGCAGCAGATATTTAGAGCAAATGCCTTTTTATCTTTTTGCGATCGCAGCTGAGGATTGTTCTACATTATTAGAGCAGATCGGTTCCCTAGAACAAACAATTGCCAATTCCTCTTCTCTATTTGCTGCTGCAAGCATTACTTTTAAAGCTTTTCAACAGCGTCAAAATGCCACTTATGCACTGGCAATTCTCGGACGTAATCAACAAGAATTGACGCGGGAAATTCAGCGCGCTCTTAAAGGTGTTGCAGATGCTTTCAATACAGGTAAAGACTGGCAAACACCTGTAGGTAGCTATTTTACGCCCAAACCATTGGGTAACAAAGGTAGTGTTGCTTTCGTTTATCCTGGTGCTTACAGTTCTTATCTTGGAATTGCCCGCAATCTCTTCCGCTTGTTTCCCAAAATTTATGAAGATCCAATCATCAAAAGCGTTTACACTCGTGTCAACAATATAGAAAAAATTCTCTATCCCAGAAGTCTGAACAAATTATCAACAAGGCACTTAGAAAAGTTGGAACAGCAATTGATAGATGATCCAGTTGCAATGCTCGAATCTGAGGTTGGCGTTGCTGGACTATTGACTGCTATTCTGAGAAATTATTTCCAACTACAGCCCCAATTTGCCTTTGGGTATAGCTTGGGTGAAACGAGTATGATGCTTTCTCAGGGTATCTGGACACACTTTCACGAAGGTAGTGAAGGCTTGAGTTCATCTGCTTTGTTTAAAACACAGTTGTCCGGCCCTAAAAATGCAGTTCGCAAATATTGGGAATTACCCCAGGAACAGGATAGTGAAGGTAAAGAGTTCTGGAGTACGTACGTTCTCATGTGTCCAGTTTCTCGCGTTCGAGAAGTTCTTAGACATGAGGAGAATGTGTACTTAACTCTCATCAATACTCCAGAAGAAGTGGCGATCGCTGGTGATACAAAAGCCTGTCAAAGGGTGATTAAAACTCTAAATTGTGATGCTTTCAATGCTCCTTTCAATCATGTAATTCATTGTGAGCCAATACGTTCTGAATACGATGCACTTGTTAAACTAAATACCTTACCTATTCAAAACGTACCAAATACCGTTTTTTATTCTGCCGCAGAATACAAACCTATTACTCTTAACAGTGATTCTATTGGACACAATATTGCCAAAGTGCTTGTTCAACAGCTTGATTTCCCTCGGCTAGTTCAGCGCGTCTGGGACGACGGCGCCAGAATATTTATTGAAGTTGGTGCTGGAAATAACTGCTCAAGATGGATTAGTGGAAACCTCAAGCAAAAAGAACACATGATGGTTTCTCTAAATAAGAGAGGGATAGACGAGCATACTTGTATTGTTAAAGCATTAGTAAAGCTCCTCAGTCATAGGGTAAAAATGGACTTGTCCTCACTATATTCTCAAGTTCAAGAAAATAATATAAAAAGTCAATCTAAGCTTAAAACTATAACTTGGAACGGCAATGAATTGAACATTGCATCATTAAACAATACAGACAAAAAAAAATTCCAAGATACAGTTTCAGGTATTTCGATTAATGGTGAAGAAAAACGACAGTATAACATACTGGATTTTAAAGAGTTTGAACGTTTGGATCATTGTTTTAAGCACAATTCTGTAAAAAGTTTTGAATTTGCAGAAAAATCACAAAATTCAAATGTGAATACGATACAGGATGAAAATTCTCAATACTTCTCTGCTTATAGTTCAAGCATTCATACTTCTGTTCAGCAAGAGCGTATGATAAATTTCCGAAAGAATTTATATCAAAATCTCAGTGAAAACACTTCTCGTATTACCAAATCTCACAGTAATTTTTTAGAAATACGACAAGAATCATTGCTTCAAATAAGTGCTATTATTCACCTTCAGTTAGATTGTTTACAGCATATTTTTCATAGCAAACATCACTCATAGAAGATTTATAAGTTATGCACAAGCTGCTAAATAATTGCGGAACCAAAAAACACCTAGTTTCAAGTTTACGTTTCTGTAAAGATATAAAGCTGGGCATTACTACTTCTTATTTTCATAAACTAGAGGGCTAATAACGTGAGTATTTTAAACACTGTAATACCTAAAAATCAAAATTATCTAAATTTTTCAGAGTTTAGTCGCAAGCAAAATCAAGTTTGGCAAGGTGCTTTAGATTCTGTCTCTTTTGATCAGGAAGCTATAAAAACTAAGCTACTGAATTTAGAGAAACCTTGTTACATTATTAGACTAGATGATGAAATTGGTGTAACCAACGAAGGTTACTTGTATCATTCCAATGGACAAACAGGAAAAGTGGAAATGCTCATAGCTGTTCCACCTCTAGCTATTCAACAGTTAGGCGATCGCAATTTCTTGGATTTTTACAATGTTAAATATGCCTATATGACTGGTGCGATGGCTCATGGTATTGCTTCTGAAGAACTAGTCATTGCTCTTGGCCAAGAAAGAATTTTAAGCTCATTTGGTGCAGGAGGACTAGCTCCTTCTCGTGTCGAAGCAGCTATTAAGCGTATTCAACAAGCTCTACCAGAAGGCCCTTACGTTTTTAACTTACTCCACAGCCCAAGCGAACCTGCGATTGAACGTAGTGCTGTTGATTTGTATCTCAAATATCAAGTGAGAACCATAGAAGCTTCTGCATTCCTAGATTTAACTGACAACATCGTCTACTATCGAGCTTCTGGGCTTAGTTTAAATGCAGCTAATCAAATCGAAATCAAAAATAAAGTAATTGCCAAAATTTCTCGCACAGAAGTTGCAAGTAAATTTCTTCAGCCTGCTCCTACAAAAATTCTCAAGCAATTAGTTGAACAAGGTCTGATTAGCGAATTACAAGCAAAACTAGCTGAACAAGTTCCAATGGCAGATGATATCACCGTAGAAGCAGATTCTGGTGGTCATACAGATAATCGTCCTCTAGTTTGCCTCTTACCCTCAATTTTAGAATTGAGAGATGAAATTCAAAACAAATACTGTTACCAAAGACCTGTTCGAGTTGGAGCAGCAGGAGGAATTGCAACTCCCCAATCGGCATTAGCTGCTTTTATGATGGGCGCTGCCTATGTTGTTACTGGTTCTATTAATCAATCTTGTGTTGAAGCTGGAACTTCTCAACATACAAAACAATTATTGGCTCAAGCCGAGATGGCTGATGTGATGATGGCTCCAGCAGCAGATATGTTTGAAATGGGAGTCAAACTTCAAGTTTTAAAAAGAGGAAGTTTCTTTCCTCTACGGGCGCAAAAATTACTAGATTTATACAAAACATATGATTCCATTGAAGACATCCCATTTGAAGAAAAAGATAAACTAGAAAAACAAGTTTTTAGAAAAAATTTGGAAGTTATTTGGAAGGAAACAGCAGCCTATTTATCTCAAAGAAATCCTGATAAATTAATCAAGGCTGCCAACAACCCTAAATTGAAGATGGCTCTAATTTTCCGTTGGTATCTTGGATTATCATCTCGCTGGTCTAACTTGGGGGAAAAAGGTCGAGAAATGGATTATCAAATTTGGTGTGGTCCAGCAATGGGTAGTTTTAATGACTGGGCCAAAGCTACTTATCTCGCTGAACCAAATAATCGGAGAGTGGTTGATGTTGCTAACCATATTATGAGAGGAACTGCATTTTTATTCCGAATGCAGAGTTTGCAAATCCAAGGATTACAAATGCCAGCTAACTACATTCAGTATCAGCCGAAATAGAAATTACACATTTTTCTGCCATTTATGTAATAACTTTTCCTAAGTAAATTGGCAGTTTTGATAAGTTGTGGATGCTCAGTTCCTCGATTTATTAAAGAAGCCGAGGATCTATAACTCCTCATAATTAATGTGGTGAAGTACTAGCTAGTTAGCTTGATTTGTATCGACCTACAATCATTTTTCCAATTACAGTCATGAAACGTGTATTGGTAGTTTATTACTCACAATCAGGGGATGTGACTAGCGCAGCTAAATCTTTTACCAAGTATCTTGATATACCAGAAGTCGAGCTTATCTGGGAGTGTATTAAACCAAGAGATGATTATCCTTCTCCTTGGAGCTTATATAAGTTTTTTGATGTTTTTCCAGAATGTGTGAACGAGGAGCCTCCAGAAATCTCTCCACCGAAATTTAGTCAAGATGATAAATTCGATTTAGTTATTCTTGCTTATCAGGTTTGGTTTTTAGCACCATCTTTACCAATTCAAGGATTTTTGAAATCCAAGTATGCAAAAGTTTTGAAGGATACAAAAGTTATCACTTTAGTAGTTTGTCGAAATATGTGGCACTCCGCCTCAGAAATTATGAAGAGAATGATTGCTGAAGTCGGAGGTATTCATATCGACAATGTGGTTTTGACTCACCAAGGACCACCTTTAGCTACCTTCATCACTACTCCCCGGCTATTATTTACTGGGAAAAAAAACAAATTTTTGGGAATATTCCCTGCTGCGGGGGTTACAGATGAAGACATCTATGCACTATCAAGGTTTGGCAAGCGTTTAGCCAACAATATCGATGTATTAAGTGATTATTCTCATCAGCCAATGCTTAAAGGACTAGGGGCTGTTGAAGTGAATCAACGTTATGTTATCCCGGAATTAATTGGGCGATTACTATATCATCCATGGGCCAAGATTGCTCGTTTTTTTGGTAAGCAGGGAAGCTGGAGCAGAATACCAATTATCTGTTTATTTGCGGTTCAACTCCTATTTGCTATTCCTACTCTTCTCTTATTTTCTACGCTCATGCAATTTCTTTTTGCTTCCTTGATTAATCAAAAAATAGCATTTTATCTTGAGCGTTTGAAATCACCAACTGGGGTGAAATAAGAGTTAACAAGAATTGAATTTTTTGAGTCCTATTAGTTTATTTGAGGTAAATTATGGCTTCAGCATACATTACAGGTTTAGGAGTTTTTCTACCTAATGAACCGGTGAATAATGACGAAATAGAAAACGTTCTTGGGTTCATCAATGAAAAACCCTCTCGGTGCAAAAATCGAATCCTCAAAAACAACGGTATCAAATCTAGATATTATGCAATAGATCCTAAGACTGGTAAGCAAACTCATACTAATGCACAATTAACAGCAAAAGCAGTGCGTACTCTTTCCAAAAATTCTAATTTTCCTTTACAGGAAATAGAGTGTTTAGTTTGTGGGACATCTTCTCCGGATCAGATTGTTCCTAACCATGGTCTGATGGTGCATGGGGAGCTTGGGTGTCCCCCTTGTGAAGTTATATCAACAAGTGGAGTCTGCTGCTCTGGAATGACCGCTTTTAAGTATGGATATATGAGCGTTTATTCCGGGTTGACAAAAAATGCTGTAACCACAGGTTCAGAACTTGTGTCAAACCAATTTAGAGCGAAGTTCTTTCAACCAGAAATAGAAGCTAAAATTCAGGAGTTGGAAGCAAAACCGATCATAGCTTTTGAGAAGGATTTTTTGAGGTGGATGCTTTCTGATGCAGCAGCAGCAGTGCTAATCACAGATACACCTCATCAAAATGGTATTTCATTTAGGGTAGACTGGGTTGATATTATCTCTTTTGCCAATGAGCTAGAGACTTGTATGTATGCTGGAGCCGTGAAGAGAGCCGATGGTTCTTTAAAAGGCTTGCGGGATGTTGAAAATCCAGATGAAGTCTGGAAAGAAAATTATATTGCCTTAAAACAGGATGTAAAACTGCTAGGTGAAAATGTGGTTCCCTATGCAATTCAAAAAGGTTTAGCACAAGTCCGAGACAAACATAACCTGAAATCAGATGATCTCACTTGGTATTTACCTCATTACTCATCAGAACATTTTAAGCAGTCACTCTACGATGAGTTAGTGGCAATTGGATTTGAGATTCCGTTTGACAAGTGGTTTACTAACCTAACATACAAGGGTAATACAGGCTCTGCCTCTATCTTTGTTATGTTGGAAGAATTGATGTCATCAGGAAAACTTGAACAAGGTAATAAAATATTTTGCTTTATTCCTGAAAGTGCTAGATTTTCATATGCTTATATGCTCCTGACAGTGGTCTAATTTGTGCTGCACAGCGACTCTAGTCAGTCGTCTGTCATGTTTATTGCCACTCATTAATAATAATGAGTTTAAGTTAAGAAATGGTGCTATTTTGACAAACGACTTGGCTCATCATCCAGAGATTGAAGTACTGCTCCAGGTGGAATCAGATGGAAAATCTATGGACAAAATTGGAAAGCGATATCAACGCCAATTTTGTAAGGATATTAAATGTAAACACACCTGGCAGTGACTTGCTTTTCAAGAACCAGAGCAGTGAACTCATGTGGGGTCGTTCTGGGAACGATACCTTTGTTGGTTTAAAACCTGGTAGTGATCATTCCGCTCAACCACAAATTGATGTTATCTTGGGTGATGCGGACTTAATGGCGGCACTAAAGGGTAGTCAACTTCACTGGGGCGATAGATTTGTTCTTGGTGATTGGCAACAGCCATATTATACCGACGGCAATCAAATCGACTTTGGTTTAAAACAATTTGCTTCAATTTTAGACTTCAATCCCTGGCAGGATAAAATTCAGCTACACGGCACTTCTAAGGACTACAAGTTACTTAATTCTCCCGCAGGAACAGCAATATTTTGGCAGCAGGGAATTGTACCTGATCTCATTGGGCTTGTACCTGGTATTCATCATTTGAGTCTTGAAGGAGACTACTTCCAGTACGAGGGTTATACTCCACCTCCTGGACCTGCACAAGCAAAGATTCAGCAATTGGGGACTACCGATGTTGACATAACCCTAAGTTCAGCTGCGGATACTTTTGGCAATTTATATGTAGCAGGAGTGACTAGCGGCTCTTTAGGAGGAGTCAATGCTGGCTCTAATGATGCTTGGGTGGCTAAGTATGACAATGATGGCAATCAGAAGTGGATTCAACAATTTGGTACTTCCAGTGCTGACTTAGCTACTAGTATTGCCACCGATAAAGAAGGTAACTTCTATCTAGCGGGAATAAGCAAAGGCGATTTAGGAGGAAATAATCAGGGACAAGAAAATTATGATGTCTGGGTGGGCAAGTATGACAGCAATGGTAATCAGCAGTGGATTCAACAGTTTGGGACTGAACTTATCGATGCTTCCTTTGATGTGACAATTGATGACAATGAAAATGTCTACCTCTCAGGATTTACTATCAGGCAACAAAAACAAGGACTTTTTTTTCAGCCTGATGTTTTCGCAGATGATGTCTGGATAACCAAATATGACAGTAATGGCAACCAGCTGTGGTTTGAAAAGTTTGGTACCTCAGAATTTGACGAAGCTTACGGTATTGACGTCAGTAATGATGGCAATATCTACTCTACAGGATGGACTATGGGCGATTTGGGAGGAAAGAATGCAGGGCTGTATGATGTCTGGGTTGCCAAGAACAACAACAATGGTCAATTAGAGTGGATTCGACAGTTTGGCACCAAGGATAATGAATTTCCCAAGGCAATTGATACAGATGGTCAGGGTAATATCTACATGACAGGATGGACATTGGGTAGTTTGAGGGGGAAGAATGCTGGATCTGATGACGCTTGGATAGCCAAATATGATAGCAATGGTAATCAGTTGTGGATAAAACAGTTTGGCACTTACGGTGATGAAGCCTCCTCAAGTATGAAAGTAGATCACAATGGCAATATATTCCTAGCAGGATATACCGACAACAATTTGGGGGGAAAGAATGCTGGATCTGATGATGCTTGGGTTGCTAAGTACGACAGTGACGGTAATCAGTTGTGGATTCAACAGTTTGGAACCTCTAAGTCTGATGCTGCTACCAATGTTACCTTCGATAACGTTGGTCACGTATACATCACAGGAACTACTGAGGGTTCTTTTGGAGGTATCAATGCTGGATCTGTGGACAGCTGGATAGCTAAACTCGATTCCCAGTCAGGAACTTTGCAAAACTTTAGTGGTACTCCAGAGCAGGTTAGTAAGAGTAACATTCTTATCGATAGCCTGCCAGTTTAGATATTTTTTAAGGATTTCATAGTACATAAAGTATTTGATTTTATAGAACTCATAAACACAGACATATGATAGATAACATTGAAGAATCAAATACAAAAAAACAACCTCAGACTACATCCGATATACATGTCAAGAAGCATTTAAAACTTACAGAAATCAACTATCGGCGTAACAGGGAGTCTAATTACACCGAGAAAATAATAGAGTTGGATCAAAACTTTAATTACAACAACCACAGAGATTATTATTGGAGCGATCCTGAGCTTTCAATTTTGTATGGTACTCCACTTTACGAAGCAGCTTCTTCCTCACAAAAAATTGCTCTCAATCATATTTTTTGGGTTGGAGGTTACAATCTTACTGCTGCTAGCGAGACTAATACAATTCTTTACAATCAGATTACAAGCAGCGTTTTTTACAATGCAGGTGACTACAATACCTTGTGCCATGAGCTGGATGTTGAAACTTCTCAGGAACGCTACCACATTCATGCCTTTCGCACGATTGGTGACATGACAGAGATGACCCTGCTAGGTAAGGTCATATGTGGAAATCCCCTTGCAGGAAATGAGTCCAAGGTGATTCAGAAGGGTCTGGGTGGGCGTTTGTCACCTGGACCTCTGCGACAGTTATTCAGCTTCAACTGGGGAAGTACGCCTTTCTTGGCATCTCAATATTATGCCTTACGTTTCACCGCCAATATGATTCTTAAGCTAACAGAACACCCTCGTTCCCAATACTTCCGGCTATTGGAGAACAAAGGCGAGTTTATCCCAGATCCTGTGGCTGTCTCTCATTACCATTTCTTGGATGAATCTTTTCACACTACAACTTCTCATCTGATCGCTCAAGATCTCTACAAAGACTTTCCAAAACCAACATCTTATGAGAAATTCATGGCTAATTTGGCAATCTACATGATGCAACTTACTATACTCAATGGGCTGTCTGCTGGAGCAGTTGCAAGTTTTTCTCCAGATAAAGTCTTTGTCATGCCCTTAGTTTATAAGATACTAAGAACTCCTCTATTTGATATGTCTAGTCAAGAAGCGCTCTGTTGGATAGAGAAGTGCTTCTGTCACGAACACGAAGGTTTACATTTGAATTTGAAGTACCACCAACACCTTTTCTCAAGTCTCTGCCAATTTTTCGACAAATTAGATTACACATGGTCTATCAATCGTGAGATGCGTGTTATGGCCGCAGGAGCTTCGATTAGCAAGACTGTCCAAGATAACACTAAATTCTTTGATAAATTCTCGAAATCTGTCGCTTGTATATAGAAGTCGAACAATTTTATGAATCACAGTGACTATGATGTCGTCATTATTGGAGGAGGTCCTGCTGGCTCTACTTTGTCTACTTTCCTGGTTCGCAAAGGACATCAAGTTTTGGTACTCGAACGCGAGAAATTTCCCCGTTTTCACGTAGGCGAGTCTCTTTTGCCTGCAACCCAGCTGATCTGGGAAAAGCTAGGAATCGCTGAGTCATTGCAGAATTTTGGTAATACATTTAAATATGGTACGGAAATTCGGATGGGGCTTAATCCACAGCAATCTGAATATGAGTACAGCAGACAAGAATTTTATAACATTCCAAGACAACGGCTTCATCAGCGTCCTTATGCCTATCAAGTAGAACGAAGCGAGTTTGATCTGTTTCTACTTAATCATGCTCGTCAAGAGGGAGTCACAGTTTTTGAGGAAGCAGTCGTCAAAGAAATCCTTTGGGAAGGTGACAAAGCAACTGGAATCCGTTGGAAAAACAAAGACAATATTGAATATATCACCAAAGCCAAATGTATTGCTGATTGCTCAGGGCGGTACGCTTTTATCAGCAGAAGCCGTAAATTCCTGACTCCGAACAAAACGATCAAAACCTCGGCTGTATTTGGACACTTCAAGCATGTCACTCGTGCCTCTGGTATCCAGCAAGGCTACTTTAATGGATACTTGATTGAAAACGGGTGGATCTGGTTCATTCCGCTTGCATCAGACATCATGAGTATTGGAGTGGTAATGAACGAGCCAGGAACAAGTTGGTGGAAGCAGAAAAGCTCAGAGGAAATTTTACTGACTTATATTAAGCAATATAAGTTTATCCAGGAGCGGTTTGAGCAGGCCGAACAATTTTCCAAAGTCCGAATGTTGCACAATCTATCCTACGCTTCAAAACACTCTGTGGGAAATGGCTGGATTCTTGTGGGAGATGCCAATTTCTTTGTTGATCCTCTTTTCTCTTCTGGGGTACACATCGCCTTTCGTTCAGCAGAAAAAGCAGCAGATGCTATTGATGGGTTTTTGAAGAACAATTGGGACAAAAAAGCTTTCCAATACTACCAAAAGTGGAGTCAGAAGGAGCATTTCCATGTTTCCACAACGATGGGACTCATGTACAAGATGCTGAAATACCGGGTTTCCATGGAGATTCTTGTCAAACTAACTGGCAAGTACAGCAATCACTGGGATAATCCACTACTGCGGCGCTTGGTTGCCTGGGGTAGTGGGTATTACGAAGAGTTCCACTTGGTACTTTATTGTTCTTGGATATTCTGCATTCTTCTGATCGCGATTGGCTGGGTGTATGAAAAGTTTTTGGGTATCTCAGCTTGGAATACTCATCATGAGTTCAACTCAGAATCACCACAGGCGATCGCAAAATCTGTAGGAATCCTTGAGAAATGAAAATGTTAGCAATTCAGTTCTATCAACCACTCCAGTTCATGATCTCAATCATCCAGAGCAATCAGTAGTTTCAACTGATTAGTTAGAAACTGTTCCTTTAATTTCACAGGTATAAATATGAATCAGTCGGTGATTAATTCAAGTGCCAAGCAGTCTTACACAGCAGAAGAAATACAAGCCTGGCTAGTCTCTAACATTTCTGAGATGCTAGGAGTTGAAGCAGATGAAATAGATATTCGAGAACCTTTAGATAGTTACGGCTTAGATTCAGCACAAGGGATGGTTATTACCAGTAGAGCAGAGAAATTGTTTGGATTTAAGATGTCTCTTATTCTGTTGTGGCATTATCCCACTATTGAAGCATTAAGCAAGCGTTTAGCGGAAGAATTGGTAGATTCGGAATCATTTGAGATTTGATTTTGATGAGTAATGCGTTAAATATTTAAGCACTAAAGTGTTTACTACAAACCTATCAAAAAGTGGTCTGTCCCATTAATTTTGATGAGTCGTGGATGTTCAGATCCCTGACTTATCAAAGAAGTCGGGGATCTATAAACCCTTAGAATTAATGCGGTAGACCACTAGTTAACCTTTTTCTCGAAAACTTGTTTCTGAAAGCATATAAATACAATCATATTGAGAGATAGAGAAACTATGAACGTACATGAACTTTTAGAAAACCTGACTCAAAACGGTATTGACTTGTGGGTTAACAATAATAAACTAAATCTTCGTTCTCCCAAGGGGGTAATGACACCAGAAATACAGGCTGAACTAACTGCTCATAAAACCGAAATTTTAACCTTGTTACGCGATAGAGATATTGCTCTCAAAGCCGCTTCTGTTCCATTAGATATAGGACTCAGTCTACAAACAATTGGTCGTATAATCGGGGGATTTATTCAACAATCAAATATGGAATATAAGCCACCAGTGATTGATCCTAAAGTTATGGCTCAAAAGCTAACAATTACATTTAGACCATTACCGAAAAATTATAAGCAGCTAGAAGTTATTAAATTCCAAGAAGAATTGGCAATTAAACTCAAGGATTATGGAGTAAAAGTTTTACCTTGGAAAGAAGCAACAACCGAATTAAGTTATGAAATTAATTTACCAATAAACCAATTAAAGAAAAACTTCAAAATTAGGAGTGTTAAATCGGAAATAGATGCAGTAATTGATGTGGAAAAATCTCCTCGTTGTATCCGAAAATTGGGTGTATTGGCAGCAGAGAGTTTGTATCAAATATATTCTCGCTTTATCTTAAAAGATCGAGAAATTTCTGTTTCTAGAATAGCAAAATTGAGTAGTTGGGCTGAAGACCATGTAGCAAAATACATTGAAGATCCTACCAATACTCAAGTAATTACTTTAACAGAAATAGATAAAAAATTTACAAATCCTTTAATTTCTTATCAAGAAAAAATCAATATTGGCTTAAATACTCTCATCAGAACATTTTCAGAGATGGTAATTGGAGTATCCAGTGAAAAAATTTCCATTTTAAATATGAATCTTTCTGATTCTGTATTTCATAAAAATGAGATCGAACACTTTGTTTTAAACTCATTAGTGCCTAAAGTTTTTGTGCCGATATATCCACTTTTGCTGAGTCGATTTACTTTAGGGCAGTATAATCCTCATGAATCTAGCTATGCTAAAAAACTAGTAAAATTAGGTAATGATCTGGCATCAACAGGTTTATTTCCACCAGGTTTTAAACTGTGTGAAGTTATTAAAAGAAAATCTCATAGAGATATTGTTAACGTCATTGTGAATGGGAGGACAGGTGTCTCTTATGGTTTTGTTGCTTATGCTGAACCTCCGCAATATGTTGGTAAGCCAGAAATAACTGAAAATGAGTGGCAAATTCTATTGTCGGTTGCGGGATTTAGTAGTGATGAATTTCGTCAGAATGACCAAGGTAGATATTACATCAAAACCAAGATCAAAGGAGAATATAGATTTAAACAGATTCCAGATATTTGGCTTGTCAGTTCTCGTTCTGGCTCAAACAAAACAAATTTAAATCTTGAAAGTGATATTATTCGGATTGGTTTGAAAGAAAAGTTATTTTTGCAATTACCACAGGGTATTCATCCAGAGTTAGTAGATATCAAACCTTCTTATGATATCTATGTCATGCTTGCTATTACTTTATCTGCTGCTTTATACACACCAGAAATGATTAAAGATGGTGCGCCAATCGTTCATTTCCACGGCTATCCAGCATCTGACTGGTTTAAAGCAAATGAATATTATGTTGGAATAAACAACCCTTCAGTTCCTTGTGGAACTTATGAATCAGGAGTACTAAATTTTTTGGGTATTTCTTGCATGGCAAATCAAGAGGTAGAAAATACAGCCCTAGTAAGTTTAGTAGAACCAGATCATGGCACAAATTTTATAGCTAATGATTTGGAGTATCTAGTAGAAAGATTGAAGACTGGGTGTAAACAAGGACAAATTGAACTTGGTGGAAAACATTTTGCTTCTTTGAAAGCAAAAGCCAGCGATCGCTAAAGCTGAATTGAATCAAACTGAGTACAAAGCATGAAATACAGCACATAATACTTATGCTCTACGACAGAGAACTTTCTCCTTTGGAGCAAGTTATAGAAATTGTGAATCGTCGTGCTAGCGCTTACAATATAGTCACGATTTGTCGAATCAACGGACTCCTCGACGAAGAAACCATCAGACAAGCTTTGGAATTACTACAACTACGTCATCCTCGGCTTAACTCTCGGATTGTTGATAAGTTAGATAGTCTGCGCTTTGAAACTGGAGATATCCAGATTCCTTTACGTGTAGTTAAAAAACTGCATTCACAACAATCACAGGAAGTTGTTTGGGAAGAACTCAATCAAAAAATTGAGAGTGACAAAACTTTAATGCGAGTTGTCCTTGTTCATCTCAAAAATGACAGCAACGTCAATTATTTGATTACAACAATACATCATGCGATCGCAGACGGTTTGTCATGTATACAACTGCATTCAGAACTTTTGAAATATTGCCAAAAAATCATATCTTTTGAACCAATAGAAGTTGTCAGCTTACCTGCACTACCATCGATTAAAAAACTCCTACCAGAATCAATGCAGAGATGGAAAGGTGCGCTGAATATCTTCTTGACCATATTCAAGCATGTGGTAAGAGATATGCGATACCGACCAAAAACTTTAAAGTTTGAAAAATTTGCACCCATAGAATCACGCCGTACTGGTATTGTCCACCGAAAGCTTAACAAAGAGCAAACCACACAATTAATAAATATTTGTAGAAAAAACCAGACAACTGTACATGCTGCTTTGTGTGCGGCGATGTTATTTGCAGCAGGTAGAAAAATCAATGCTGGCAAAAAAACGAATGTGGGTGTAAGCTGTTGGTCAAGCATTAATCTGCGTAACCGACTCAAACCAAAAGTTAGTGATGAGCATTTAGGTGTCTTGGTTTCCGGTGATATTTCCTGTCATACCCTAAAAATAAATACAGGCTTTTGGGATTTAGCGCGCAACAGAAGACAACAAATGGAAATAAATACAGAAGGTGATCAGGTCTTTTGTTCAGCTTTATTAATTGAGCCGTTAACCGATTTTCTAATCACATTTCCTCGCCAAATGTTTGCCACAGTAGGTGTCACAAATATAGGAAGAGTCAACATTCCTGCGGATTATGGTGTTTTTAAACTTGAAGAAATTAGCTTTGTTCCTGCATGGGGAGCATTTGGAGGTTTGTGTGTTGCAGTTCTCACTTTTGAAGAAAAAATGGTTTTGAATTTCATGTTTTCTGAGCCTGCAATTAGTCAGGAAACAGCAGAAGTTCTCGCCGATAATGTCCTTGCTTGTATTTTTGAGGCTTGCAACAACGCAAAATTCACTTTTTCCGATCAAATTGTTGCACTTCCTCGGCATCAGCTACCCTCAACTGCTCCTACTGCTTTGAGTGTTGCTCGTCGAGGTTCTGGACGCTATCAATAGCCATTATTTTGATTGTCCAATTTTAATAAGTTTTTAATACAAAGGTAATTATGCTCTATGACAGGAAACTTTCTCCCTACGAGCAAGCGATGGAGATTTTGAATCGTCGTGCGACAACATACAATATAATTACGATTTGTCGAATTAACGGACTCCTCAACAAAGAAATTATTAGACAAGCTCTTGAGTTGTTACAAGCACGTCATCCTCGTCTTAAATCGCGGATTATCGGGAAATTAAATAGTCTGCGCTTTGAAAGTGGAGACATCCAGATTCCTTTACGTGTTGTGACAAAGCTGCACCCACAACAGTGGCAAGAAGTTGTTCAGGAAGAACTCAATCAAAAAATTGAAAGTGACAAAAGTTTAATGCGAGTTGTCTTTGTGCGTCTGAAAAATGAGAGCAACGTCAACTATGTGATCACAACAATACATCATGCGATCGCAGACGGTTTGTCATGTATGCAATTGCATTCAGACCTTTTGAGATATTGTCAAAAACTCATATCTTTAGAACCGATAGAAATTATCAGCTTGCCTGCATTACCACCGATAACAAAACTTTTTCCAGACTCAATGCAGGGATGGAAAGGTCGCCTAAATCTCTTTTTAGGGATGTTGAGACTTTTGTTAAGGGATCTTCGATATCGACCAAAAACTTTAAACTTTGAAAAATTTGCACCAATTGAATCACGCCATACTGGTATTGTTCACAGAAAGCTCAACAAAGAGCAAACCACACAATTAATAAATGTTTGTAGAAAGAACAGGACAACGGTACACGCTGCTTTGTGTGCAGCGATGTTGTTTGCAACAGGTATAAAAATCAATGCTGGCAAAAAAACAGATTTGAGTGTCAGCTGTTGGTCTCCCATTGATCTGCGTCATCGACTCAAACCAGAAATCACTGATGAACATTTGGGTGTTTTGGTTTCCGGTGATATCTCATGTCATACATTAAAATTAAATACACGCTTTTGGAATTTAGCTCGCAACAGAAGACAACAAATGCAAGAGACTGTGGAAAGCGATCGCGTCTTTTGTTTACCCATGTTAACCAAGCTGTTAATTAAGTTTCTTCTGGCTTACCCTCATCAAGTATTTTCAACAGTCGGTGTCACAAATATAGGTAGAGTCAATATTCGTTCAGATTATGGTGTATTTGAACTTGAAGAAATCAGCTTTGTTACTTCTAATGCAGCATTTAGAGGACTGTGTGTTGCAGTTCTCACTTTTGAAGAAAAAATGTATTTGAATTTCATGTTTTCTGAACCTGCAATTAGTCAGGAAACAGCAGAAATTCTCGCCGATAATGTCCTTGCTTGTATTGTTGAGGCTTGTAACAATAAAAAATTCACTTTTGCTGATCAAATGATTGCCATTCCCCGGTATCCTGCTTTGAGTATTGTTCGTCGAGTCCCTAGACACCGTCAGTAAAAAATTTTCTGAATAGCAATCTTGATCTTTACAGCCTACATAACTTTAAAGAACTAGTTTAAAAAGTGAGTAAGTTTTATGAACCTCTCTGGACAAACACTTCTCATTTCAGGAATTGGTGGATTTATTGGCTTGCGGACTACTGAACTAGCCATAGCGCGAGGGATGAAAGTCCGGGGATTAGGACGTTCCGCAGAAAAAGTCAAAAAAGCACAACAACTAGGTGCTGAGATCATAGTTGGTAGTGTCACCGATCCTGCAACTGCTGAATTAGCTTGTCAGGGAGTAGACATCGTTTTGCATACGGCTGGTGTTGTCCAAGAAACTGGACAAATTAAGCATTTTCGTGAGATCAATGTGGGTGGAACCGTGAATATGGCTAAAGCTGCCAAAAATGCTGGTGTCAAAACCTTTACTCATCTCTCCAGTGCGATGGTTTACGGTTTCAACTATCCCGATGGCGTTACAGAAGAAGGGCCACTGCGTGGTGAGAATAATCCTTTCTGCCAAACAAAAATAGAAGCAGAAGCAGCACTCTTACAACTGGATACTCCACCAGATTTTGGAATCATCATTATTAGACCAGGAGATGTTTATGGACCAGGGAGTATTCCCTGGATAGTCCGACCAATAGTGATGATGCAGCGAAAATTATTCGCATTGATTAACGATGGACAAGGAGTTATCAACCATTTATATATTGATAATCTGATTGATGCCATCTTTCTTGCTATGGAAAAAGAAGTATATGGAGAAATTTTTAATATCACTGATGGTAAGAATACTTCTTGGAAAAAATATTTTACCAACTTAGCTGAAATAGCAGATTTACCTGTACCTTTTTCTTTATCAAAAGATGAAGCTAAATTATTTCTTCGGGTACGCGAACAGGGACAAAAACTTTTTCGGAAAAAGCCTGATTTGCTGCCAGAAACTATGGATTTTCTCTCTCGTCCCTATGCTTATTCTATTTCCAAAGCCCAAAGAATGTTAAATTTTGAAGCAAATATTAACCTAGAAGAGGGAATGAGACGCACCCAGAAATGGCTGCAAATAACAGATATTCAAAAATTAATTTAAGAAGTAAACTACTCCTTAAAAATATATGATTATACAAAAAATTACTCTCTTTCATCTGTTTGTAATCTCTAATTTTGTCATTTTGGGTTTGGCAACAGCAAATCAAAATTCCACTATCAACCTAACTGTTGTAGTAAATGGAATCCGTAATCAAAATGGGCAAGTTTGCCTGAGAATTTATAATAATGAACAAGGATTTCCCCTGAGTGATACTAGTGAAGTACAAAGTGGTTGTGTTCAAATTCAGGGAAGTTCTATCAAAAAAGAATTCTACGGATTGCAGCCTGGAACTTATGCTGTCGCCGCAGTAGATGATCAAAATGGAGATTACAAACTAAACAGAGACTTTCTAGGTATTCCACAAGAGGGTTTTGGTGTGTCTAATAATCCAACAATATCAGTTAAAACTGGTATACCAAATTTTAAAAACTCAAGTTTCCCACTGAGGAAGAATGCAACAATTAGGATTGCGATGAAATATTCGCTAGATCCATAAAAGATCAAGTTTGACTGCGGTGCGATCGCCATCAGTGCATAGTAGCGATTGATGCTATTGTGGCTTAAACGCCACAGCCAAAAGTGCATCCAAACCATCGTATCAAGGACAAACGGCTATAGATGTTGCATGAAAGTTGCATATACCTTTAAAAAATCATGCTTTTCTGGAATTCTTATTTATAGCTCAGCGAACCTTGTGCTCTTGGATTCATTTCCGCCAGTGATATTTTTTTACACTGGCTTTTTTTTCCTTTATATGAAAATATATTCTCTGTTATTGACACTCTCAGGTCTAAAGACACTGAGATTCTGCGGACAGAGTATACTTTGGTAGCACCCAAAGTCTAACTCTCGCTACGGTTGTCAAAGACCGTCTACCCAGTAAGCCTAAGTCTAAGCTTAGATTGCTGGCTACTTTTCTTAAAATATTTGCTGCACCATTTAAGTCAGCGTTAACAATTAGCCCTTTTGCTGACCGATACAAACCACGCTGTACACGCTTTCCCGATGCTTTCCACCCTTCCGGCTTTTCGCCGTACTTGGGTAGGGAGTCTCCATCTAAGTAGCTGGCTTTTGAAGTGTAGCTTTCTTCGGTTTCTTGGTATCTGATGCCGTGTAATTCACAAAGCTGTTTTAATCGGTCTTTAAGCTTCCCTAATGGCATTTGAACAAACTTTTGATTGTTCAATCTACCCATATCAGCGTTAGCTTTAAATCCATCATTCCAACCAATAACTAATGTTCCAATGCCATATTTAAGGCAATGGTCAATAATTAGCTTTGCTGCTTTGTTGATGCCATCACGCATTTGATGGTTACGTTTACGGGTTACACGGTCTAACCAGTTGTCCCAATAAGCTTCGGGTTTACCTTCTTTGCGTGTTGATACTTTTTTGTTCCATAGTTGATTCATTGCTTTCATTACACGAGCGTCAATCAACAAAGAATTCCCCAAAGTGTCAACACAAGCAGCGAGATTATCAGCAGTACCAAGGTCAATTGATAAAGCTTGATTAATGTCTAATTCGTGTTTTTGTTTTTCCACCTCATAAGACATCTCAAGATAAAAAGCACCATTTTTAGGAAGAATGGTAAACTCTTTAATCTTTGAGTAATCAATGTTTGATGGCATTGGTAATTTGAAATCTGACAAGCCAAACCACCGTCTCACAGTTAAGCCTAAAGAAAACTGTAGTTGACCATCAACAAGCTTGGGTTTTTGACCTCCACTGTTGGGATATGCCACCTTAAACAGCTTAGAACCCTTGAGGTAATCAGGTGGTTTAGGCTTAAAATGCAATTGTCCTTTGAAGTGTTTTTCTCTGAGTTCCTTAAAAGATTTAAAAGCTTCTAGCACTGATAACAATGTTTGCTGTGCTGGTGTAGATGGCAAAGATTGAGCAACTATTGATTTAGAAACTGATGGTTCATAAGCTAAATCAAATTTACCAGTTAATATTTTGCCAGTCTTAAAAAATGTTTGACGCGCAAAATAAACACCATTGTTGTAAAGCTTCCCTGATTGTTGACAGAGATACTCTAATAACGCTGTAGTTTCACCATCAGGAGAAAGTAAAACTTGTTGCACTCCCATCGTTTTTTTTGCTTTAGCCACTGGCTCGACTTTCCAGAACTTTGTTGATTTCTCTATAGTAATCGACTAGACTAAAAGTGTCAATAGATGTAGAGCAATCAACAGAGAAAATGTTAACGCAGGAAGATTACAAAACCCATAACCATGTTCAATTCTTGGTCAATTTCCATTTTGTGTGGATACCAAAGCGAAGAAAAAAAGTTTTAACTGGTGAGATAGCAACAAGAATTAGGCAGATTTTTGCAGAATTAGCAATAGAAAAGGGTTGGGATATTTTAGCTTTAGAAGTAGCACCAGACCATATCCATTTATTTGTTAGCGTCAAACCAACAGATACCCCGCATCTTGTAGTTAAAGCTTTTAAAGGACGCTCTAGTTACTACCTGCGAAAAGAGTTCCCATCCTTGTTAAAACTACCTTCTTTGTGGACTAATAGCTATTTTGTTAGCACAGCAGGCAACGTTAGTAGTGAGGCTGTCAGACGTTATATTGAAGACCCACATCACGGATAATACAAAGAACACGGTGGTTAAAACCACTCGTGTCGCTTCCCTCTCAGGTCTGTAGCTTGCTTCCCGTAGGGTAGACGCTGAGTTTCCCGCATACCGCGAGGTCTTATGAGAAAGCTGGTAGACTCAATACGGTTCGGATAAGACAAATCGATTAACTTTTAAATCCTGTACCAGACGCGATATATCGCGTCTGGTACAATCCCAAAATTATGACGAAAAATCCTTAACCGAACCGTATTGCTGGTGGACTTATGCAAACAATAGCCAAAACTCTAATTTTTAGTTCGCGTTCTTAAATTAAAGTAAAAGTTTTTTAATACTTCACATACATATTCAATTTCCTCATCTTTCAAATCGGGATAGCTGGGAAGATTTATCCCACGCCGACTAATATCCTCGGCAACCCTATGACGTTCATATCTTTGAGAATACATAGGCATAGTATGAACTGGGTAAAAAACTGGTCGAGTTTCAATACCTCCAACCTTAGCTAAATATTCTCTCAAGCTGTCGCGTTGACTTGCCTGGGGAGTGAGAATGGAAACCATCCAGTATGAATGAAAAACATCACCAATCTCAGGATGAACTTTTAATTTTGTGTCTTTTAAGTATTTATTGTATAGTTCAGCAATATGGTGCTTTTTTTGCAAAATATCATTAATTTTTTCTATTTGGGCTAAACCTATAGCTGCACAAATATTAGTCATACGGTAATTGTAACCAACTACATCATGCCAATACTCTCGATACTTAGCTAAACCTTGTCTGTTGAAATGAAGTGCATGTTCAAAGGTACTTTGATCGTTGGTGATTAACATTCCCCCTTCACCAGTTGTTATAGTTTTATTTCCATAGAAACTAAAAGTAGCTACATCACCAAAAGTACCTACATGCTGACTTTGATATTTAGAACCTATAGCTTCTGCACAATCTTCAATCAAAAATAGTTTATATTCATCAGCTATTTCTTTAATAACTGACATTTCACAAGGATGACCGTATAGATGTACAACTAAAATTGCTTTAGTTCTATCTGTTATACTCTTACGGATTTCTTGAGGATTTATTTGCCATGTATCAGGCAGAGAATCAACAAATATAGGAGTTGCACCTGTGTAAACAACAGCATTTACTGAAGCAATATAAGTTAGTGTTGGAACAATTACCTCATCGCCACAACCTATACCAAGCGCTAATAAGGCTAGATGTAAAGCGACCGTTCCATTACAAACTCCTGTAGCATGTTTTACATTAATATATTTTGCAAATTCCCTCTCGAATAAAGATACATATTTTCCCTTAGAAGAAATCCAATTAGAATCAAGACAATCGTTTACATATTTTTTTTCATTACCAAATAGACTTGGTTTATAAATAGGAATTTTATACATTTTTTAGCAAGTCTTTTTTAGTAAGCCTTTTGTTAGTCATACTTGAAAGCAAGTATTCTGAGAGATTGCAACAATAAAAAATTTGGATTTTATATAATTTAGTTACACAGTATTACTGCCAAAACTCTTATTTAGCGATCAACAGCTAAGAAAATAAATGGAGCTTGATTGGGAGCATCCCAATTTTTTCAATATACCGCTAACGGTTTAAACCGTTAGCTAATAGCACAAGTCGTCTGAAGACGACTCAAATAAATCAAGCTATGAGACTGCGATTTCAATCGCAGGCGGGTTTTTTGAACATTTGGGATGCTCTCGCTTTATTTCTCTAGTTTTTGTCAGATTGATGTTTATATGCAGAGTTACATAATCTGTGCCTCATACTAGCAGCAAATACCTCGTCGCCACTAGCGACCTATGAAATAAACAAGTCAAATACTCTTTTTTTCTGGCTTCTGACTTGTTTATTAAAAGTATAGGAATCCTATTTTATTTTGAAAACACTCCTTACATTTCTATTTCTTTTCTATTTATCTGTAAATCAAATAAATTACCAATTTAATAATTATATGAAATCAGTGGATTGTAAATTTACATGCTACTTTCATGCAATCACATGCTACTGGATAAAAGTTGTTAGAGATAATTCATTTAGAGGATGTTTGAAAAGTATTGGGCGAATATATAGTAGTTCTCGGTTGTGTCCAATACGTACCCCACCCCTTAATCCCCTCCCCGCTTGCGCTTAGGGGAGGTTTTGCGTCAGCAAAGCCGGGGTGGGGTTCCGACTGTATTGCAATCGAGTCAGAAGTGCTATAATTCACTACTACACAAGCGCGACGCGTAGTGGATTCCTGAAAAGAAGTTCGCCTGCGCGGACTAATGGAAAATTAAGGGTTTTAAACCCGCGTCGGCAGTTTTGGCGTTAGACAAAGCCGGGGTGGGGTTCAAAGGGAATTATAAGTAATCAAGCGAATCTGATATGAAACGAGAATCTTCGGGTTTGAAACTTGATCAGTCGCGGGTGTTCAGATCCCCGACTTCGCAAAAGTTGTCGGGGATCTAAGTTGGGATATATAAGCCTTCATAATTAATCAAATACATATTTTTCTGCGACTTTCCAGTAACGAGAAAAGCGCTTGAGGTCTATATAACCGTCATAATCAAAAAATGGCTCTAATTCAAAAATTTCTAAATCTACAAAACGCTCTATTTGCTGACAAATATTTTCAAACTTGGGACTAGGACTATCTGCTGTTACTACTTGTGTAGCATTATGTGAGTTAGCAAAAGCCAAAACCTCTTGGGCAACATCGCCACGTCGGATAATTACAGGTAACTCTAGCAAGCATTCGTAAATAAAAGCGATGCGTTTGAGACTAATTTGCCATTCTTCTAGTAAAGCATCATCCCAAACCCAGATAGCAGGTGCATCTGGATATTCTTGCAATGCTGGATTGTGTGGACTCAAGCAATCCCCATGTACCCAGATAACAGGTTTACTCATACAATTTAAATTCAATCCAAGTCAAATGTTAATTGGTAGCTAGAGTTTATACAATATAGGGAAAACCCTTTAATTTATAAATCTTAAGTATAATCGCCCATGACAATTTCACGCCGCCATTATCACATCACTACTTTCGGTTGCCAGATGAACAAAGCTGACTCAGAGCGGATGGCTGGTATTTTAGAAGACATGGGCTTTGAGTGGTCAGAAGATCCGAATCAGGCAGATGTAATTCTCTACAACACCTGCACTATCCGAGATAATGCAGAGCAAAAAGTATATTCTTATCTAGGCAGGCAAGCAAAGCGCAAGCATGAACAACCGGATTTAACACTAGTTGTTGCTGGTTGTGTTGCTCAACAGGAAGGAGAAGCCCTACTGCGACGAGTACCAGAATTAGATTTAGTCATGGGCCCACAACACGCTAACCGTCTAAAAGATTTATTGCAACAGGTATTTGACGGCAATCAGATTGTAGCCACAGAACCAATTCATATTATTGAGGATATTACCAAGCCACGCCGAGATAGTAAGGTTACGGCTTGGGTGAATGTAATATATGGTTGTAACGAACGCTGCACCTACTGCGTAGTACCGAGTGTGCGGGGTGTGGAACAATCTCGTACACCAGAAGCAATTCGCGCCGAAATTGAGGAACTAGGACGTCAAGGTTACAAAGAAATCACACTCTTGGGTCAAAATATTGACGCCTACGGACGGGATTTGCCAGGAGTGACACCAGAAGGTCGTCATCAGCATACATTTACAGATTTGCTGTACTATGTTCATGATGTTCCAAGTGTGGAACGAATCAGATTTGCTACTAGTCACCCCCGTTATTTTACTGAGCGCTTGATTCGAGCTTGTGCAGAATTGCCAAAAGTATGCGAACACTTCCACATTCCATTTCAATCTGGGGATAATGAAGTTTTAAAACGCATGGCACGGGGTTACACTCACGAGAAATACCGCCGGATTATCAACACAATCCGTGAGTATATGCCAGATGCAGCGATTAGCGCTGATGCAATTGTGGGTTTCCCAACAGAAACAGAAGCACAGTTTGAGAACACACTCAAGTTAGTAGAAGACATTGGTTTTGATCAGTTGAACACTGCTGCTTATTCCCCTCGTCCGGGAACACCCGCCGCCGTGTGGGAAAATCAACTTAGTGAAGAAGTGAAAAGCGATCGCCTACAAAGATTAAACCATTTAGTGGGGATTAAAGCCGCCGAGCGATCGCAACGTTATATGGGACGTTTAGAAGAAGTTCTAGTAGAAGACCAAAACCCCAAAGACAAAACTCAAGTAATGGGACGCACCCGCACCAACCGCCTAACTTTCTTTAGTGGTGACATTAACGAACTCAAAGGTAAGTTAGTGAAAGTCAAAATCACTGAAGTTCGCGCCTTTAGTTTGACGGGTGAACCAGTTGAAGTGCGAGAAATAGTATCAGTCTGAAACTGCTTCGGGTTCTAGTGATCTGGAAACCTAACTTTGAAGGGTTTGTAGTAAGGACTTTAGTCCTTAATGAGCGCTTAAGCGCTCACTACATCATAATCTTGCATCAGCTTTTCATCCCGCCAATAAATAAATTTATTGGCTAATAGCTAAAGTCAGATAAATCTGACTAGGACAGTGTTTGAGTCAGTTTTAACGAACTTATGCTATTAGCCTCATTCCTTAATTCTGAGGCGGGATATGGGGTTGGTGCAAGATATCAGTTAATGAGCGCTTAAGCGTACCCTACCCTACAGGAACACCTTACGGCGTACGGGAAGCCGCTATCGCGTCTACACTTACGAACTCAGCTAGCGTTGACTTGCCAGACCACTAGTACAACAAGGCAAAAGTAAAAAGTAAAAAGGCAAAAGAAAGAAAGCTTATTTTATAGGCTTTTCAGCCATTTTTAATGGTAGCTTTATTTCCGCCGACCTGTACTAGTTTAAAACAGCTTCGCCCCGCCGATAAATTTCGCGCGCATAATCAGTCCAAACTCCTTGTCCCCAGTAACGAAAACAACTGGTCTGCAACAACAAGTTATATAACAAAGCTTCTTGATAATCTGGACGCTGCGTTATTGAGGGATCTTGCTGCACCAATGAGTCATATTTTTCATGAAACATGATACTGAGTTTCTTCATCGGGTCTAAAACATTTTCATAGCCTTCCACCCAATTTAAATCATTCGTCCAAGAAGCACCATCCATATGAAATTGATGATCATTTGCTTTTAACTCTGCGATTACCTGTTCTACAGTTTCCGGTGTTGCATTATCTGGATTCACTCGCTGCCAAATTTTATGCTGATGCACAGCTTGACAAGTTGGGTAATCTCCAGGATTTACACCTGCTGCTTCAATTAGTTCGAGATATTCAGTACCATTGAGTGCAACCACATCTGCATAATTATTGCCTGCATCACGAATTTCATGATAAACCCTAAAGAAATCACGGGGATATTCGTTCATCATCACGCCGCCATTTTCTCCATCGGCTATTTGGGTAACTAAAGAGGGGATTGTCATATTACCAATTTGTTGCTTACCCCTACCCTTGGCTTCAAAATAAGGTTGCATCTGAGCAACTAATTTTGTATCCGAACCTTGAGTTTTAATTAATGCTGTAATGCTGATAGCTTCACCATGAGAATTACGGGCAATCAAACGATTGGGAATATATTTATTCTCGTGTTTTAAGGCAGAACCATCAAGGTTTTCCAGTGAATGTTCTTGCACCATTAACCAACGATAGCCACATTCTTTTAATGCTTTGATGTATTCAAATAGAGTATCTGGATGATTAGGTAAATGCATTTCTGGAGGAGAAAAACCCTTGACGCGCTTGAGAGCATCGTAACCAAAAATAGCTGCAAAATGATGTTGCCACGCTTGGATGTGTAGTTTAATATCAGGAATAGGTGTGGAGGGAACTACGGCATGACTCCACATCGTTCCTAACCATTCTACATAAGGCTGATATTGGGAATCACAAGTAATACGCTTAAGATTATCGAAGATATCATCGCGTCCCATTTGACGCAAACCCCACAGCAGATTACCTGAATAATCAAGCATAATTCGAGGGTTACAACCTTCCGAAATCAGTTGCGGGATAAATTCTCCCATGCGGCTATAGCACCATGCAAAAGGCTCGGCATTATGATTATCTCCATTATTTGGATGTTCAAACATATACTGGAGATTACTGATGATTTCGCCGTTTGCACCTGCGGGAATGCTTGGTTGATGCATGTGTAAAGCGCAGGCAAATCCCGCAGTAATATTTTCTAACTTAAGGTTAGTAGTGTTTAAATATACTGGTTCCTTTTGTTTAATTATTGACTGAATTGCGGCTTCCCAACCGCAAAGATTTGGCAACCCTGACCTTAATTCTGCCAATGTGGGTAGATTGAAGGATGGTGCTGTAGCAGTCATTTGTCATTTGTCCTTTGTCATATGTCATTTGTCATTGGGAAGGGTTTTGATGGTTATTTAGGTTTTGTAACTTTGTTTGTGTTTATTCCCGCAGACTTATTAATTCTTTAATCATTGTGACTGGCTGAATATCGTTTACCCGAATCCAGTAACAATTCACAGTTAAATTTGTTAGTTTGAAACAATTGGTATACAGTCTTATTACTGCGAGATAAAACCAGCAAGCAAAAGGGGTAATAGGAGCAGGACAGACACAATCAACAATAGAGTTCCCGGATCAATCTTAATTTGTGGGTCACGCATTGTTTTGTTGATGAAAGAAGTATATATATGTACTCAGTTTAAATTATCTTGGTTTATTTCTCCAATCTAGGAGACTATTTATATTAAATAGGGTGCGTGATAGCGAAGCCATAACACACCCTACAGTAATTTTATTTTCACTAAGCAGTTTTGATCACAGAAGATCTCTTCGCTGTCTATTCGTTTCATCCAAAGGTAAATTACCTTCGGTTTCGATATCTAATTCTTCGCGACGAACTGTTTCTTGAGCTTCAACTACATCTCTATCAACAATCTTTTTGACACGGACTTCTTCACGTACAAAAGCTTCTTTCTCTATTTCAGGTGTTTCTTCGTAGAGTTCTATACGTGCTACTTCTCCTGTTTGGAATTGAGCTTCATTGGGACTAACTGCAACACCTTCTGCGGTGGCTGGAACTCTCTCAATTACAACTCGTTCTTTCTCAATTGGAACTGAAACAGTTGCAGTTTCTGTTTCAATATGTTTACCAACGGCAACTTCTCCGGTTTTGATGCGGTTTTTGTTAGCAATTAGGCGTTCTTCATACAATTTGAAAGTTTGATGGTTTTGCTCATTTAAATTATATAAAGACGCATCATTTTGATAATTGTAGCTATCGCGATCGTATGTTAAATTTCGTTCTGGACGATAATTCCTGCGTACCTGCTCTTCGTAATCATAATCGACAGTCATGTCATCTTTATAAGCAGGTAAATTTTGTACTTGCTGTTTGCTTAAGCCATCAACATAAACACGCTGTTGACTATAGTCTATGCGAGAAAGACCTATTGGTAGCAATATTCTTTTGCTATGAAAATCTGATTCAGTTTCAATGACTAAATAACGAAAACGTCCATCTGGGTCTACTAGCGCATCCATAACTTTACCAATTCTATTTCCGCCTTCGGTATAGGTCGGTAAACCTTTAATATCATCACCACCAAAGGTATCTCGGTAAGTAGGATCAAAGTCTTCAAGCTTGTAAAGAGGCATAATAAAATTACCTATGAAAGCATCTATAACTATTACTTTAAAAAGTTAGTCAGTTTTTTTCCTCTTGCTTGCGACTGAATTATCTTAATTATTAAGTTTGAAAAAATCCATAGTTAATAGTAATAGCTGAAAAATCATGGTTATTGAGTTTTAACTGGATTATTATTAATTATGGTATCTATCTATGGTTAGATTAAACAAATATTTTAAGTTAGTGTTACTTTTAGTGAACTAAAGTACATTGCTTTTGAGCTAATTCTTAATTTTTTGTTCACATGTCGAATCACCCTTGGTTAACGTTGGTAAAAAAACACCGAGCGATCGCAGTTATCCGCGCTTCAAAATTAGAACTTGGACGCCAGATGGCTTTGGCTATGGCATCTGGAGGTATACAATTTATCGAAATCACTTGGAATAGTGCTAACGCTTGCGAGTTAATTGGCAAACTCCGTTCAGAATTACCTAACTGTATCATCGGCACTGGAAGTTTGTTAAATTTAGAACAAGTTTATCAAGCAATATCCGCAGGGGCGCAATTTATATTTACACCCCATATTGATCCAATGATGATCCAAGCAGCAGTTGCAGAAAATATAGCGATCATTCCTGGGGCGCTTTCTCCCACAGAAATAGTTACAGCTTGGAATCATGGTGCAACTTGTGTGAAGGTGTTTCCTGTACAGGCTGTAGGTGGAGCAAGCTATATTAAGAGTTTACAAGGGCCATTGGGTCATATTCCTTTGATTCCTACAGGCGGCGTGACTTTAAAAAATGCCCAAGAATTCTTACTATCAGGAGCGATCGCAGTAGGTTTGAGTAGTGAGTTATTTCCTAAACAATTTGTAGAAACTGAAAATTGGCAAGCAATATCTCAGCAAGCAAAAACTTTAGTCAATACTTGTTTAATCAGAGATTGATTAGTAACAATTAAGATTGCTCTATCAGTCAATAATTTTAATTATTGGCGGATTCTTCCTTGTGAGTAAAAATACATAAATTTGATTTTTCAACAATTCCTCATTTTTCTTCTCCTTTGCTAGTTACGAATTGGGACATCTGCTATAGGATGAAATTAGGAAAACTTACGCCGATTGCAGCAAAAAGCGAAAAATAATCAGGGAAAACTAAAGTTTTCCTAAACAATGGCATTATGGTCTAATCATTATGGAAAAGACATCTTCTTCCAGTTGGGTGCATTTTCTAAAAGTACTCTTTGTGGGTACAGCACTCTGTTTAAGTGTTTTTAGTACCCCTTCACAAGGGGTTTTGAAACAATCAAAACAATCAAAAAGAAGTACAATCAGGCAAACAATCGTTAACCTCAAACAATCTCAACGACGCTGGATACAAGTTGATTTGTCCCAACAACGATTAATTGCTTGGGAAGGTAAAAAGCCTGTTTACAGAGTGATTATATCTACAGGAAAGAAATCTACACCGACTCGCACTGGTGTTTTTCGGATTCAAACCAAACTGAGAAAAACTCGGATGCGGGGTAGAGGCTACAACGTTCCCAATGTGCCATATACGATGTACTATAGGGAAGGCTATGCTATTCATGGAGCCTACTGGCATCGAAGATTTGGTACACCAGTTAGCCACGGCTGCATAAATTTACCACCGAAACATGCTAGATGGGTATACAAATGGGCATCGGTAGGTACGCCAGTAGTTGTGCAAAGATAATAATTTACTGGTTAGTGGTTAGTTGTGAATAGTTGGTAGTCTTTCCAAACAACAAACAACCAACGATTCACAACAAACACCAAACAACAAACACATTACTTTGGGCATTTTCTGCGAATTAATAAATTAAGATAATGGGAAATTGGATTGGTAGTAGTTGGCTGGCTTGGTTAACAACTTTTTTAGCATCTGTAGGAATCTTGTGTGGAGCTGCTTTTACTTCTTCCGATTCAAAGACAACTCTTTCACATTTTTCCTATCGTATATTTGATCGCAATTCTATTAACGAAGCTGATATCTGGAAGGAACTACGCCCTCCTCGCAAAATCGAAATTGATTTGTCAAAACAGCGCCTATATGCTTGGGAAGGAAGCCAGCTTGTCTATTCTATGCGAATTTCCACAGGTAAGCGTTCGACTCCTACAAAAAAAGGTAAGTTTTTGATTGGCTCTAAGCATCGCTATGCCAGAATGCGAGGCCCTGGCTATGATATTTCTGGTGTTCCCTATACTATGTATTTTTACGAAGGATATGCAATTCATGGTGCTTTTTGGCATAGTAATTTTGGAACACCAGTTAGTCATGGTTGTGTAAATTTACCAGTCAAAGAAGCTCGTAAGCTTTTCAATTGGTCTGATGTGGGGACGGTGGTAGTAGTGCATAAGTGAAGAATGCAAAATATAGCAATCCGATTTGATTTCTGAATTACTCGTAGAGGCAGGCAACAGGCAATAGGCAATAGGCAATAGGGAAAGCTGATAGTCATGCTTAAGGTCAAAATGTACGGAATTTTTTCAAAAATCAAATAGGAGTCCTATATGAACCTTTGTCGTTAGATTACAGAGAAAAATGCTGAAAGCCCCTACAGCAAATTATCAAATCTTTAAATCCAAAAGAGCCAGACGAATTTGCTCTATTCGCCTACGGTTGACTCCGAGATCCGACTCTCCCACGCGAGATGCTGATCGCAGATGAATTACTGACTCATTCGGAGGAAAATAAAACTCTACGTCATCAACAAATTTGAAGATGCGGCTTTTTGAAAGGTGCTTTTCTTCTGCAAAATGCGCTTGCAAGAATTGTTGCAACTTCAATTAATCCCTATTAGGGATTGAAACCCTTGGGCTTTGGAACGTTCATTTATGAGAGTGGTGTTGCAACTTCAATTAATCCCTATTAGGGATTAAAACTTAAATCACAATTTTTTATCTGGAATATTTCTGTAAAAGCTTGGAGATCTATATAGAGGTAGACAGTACACGGTTGTGTGCAATCAACCTCAAACACCCTCTTATATATGATTAAGTTCGAGAAATATCAATGATTAACCGTGTTTTGGATGTGATTTTTATAGATTCCTTTGCATTTGTCATTAATACGATGTTTGGTAGATTGCTTAAAAGTAAAATATGTAACTATGTGAGTGAGGGACAAGATAAACAGTTTACTGAAAATGAACGAGATACAGAGCAGAATGATCATGACGAATTTGCGGAAAATTTATATTTGTGATAGATAAAATCATGACTAAGTAATCGTCCGATATCTCAAATACATCAACGAAAAGCGATCGCACCGGGAGCATCCCAAATGTTCAAAAAATTGTTAGTCATAATTTTGGACATGTAGAGACGTTGTAGGACATGTAGAGACGTTGCACTGCAACGTCTCTACAGGGTTTAAATGTTAATTGATGTGTCTGATTTGAACCGTATTGTATTCGCCTCTACCCACCACCAACAAACAATAACTAACTCAATTGTGCTACCAGTTGATTTTCCAACAGAGTTTCATTTGTGAGTAAATCCTCAACTGTGATTCGCAAAAATCGTTGTTCATCAACTAAAAACAGGATCTTGATGCGATCGCTTCCTGGAAATCCTAGTGGTGTCAACTTAGCAATAGTCCTCGCTCCATCTCGATCATTGAGGGGTTTGACAGTCGTCACACTACTATCAAGACGACGGGTAATCATGCGATCGCCATCAAAATAAACTTCTGTAGCGCCTGTATCTGTCCCCAATTCGCCCATAATTAACTCAATGCTGGTCTGACTTTCTACAGAAGCACCCAAAACTACTTGTACTGGTTGAGACATCGGATAAGGTTGTCCCTCTCTAATAATCGGATGCCAACTGTGTCGATAGTTACGTCGATCCCAGTAGCGGATACCGTAACTGTGGTAAAGAAAGTCTTTGATTTCTACGCCTTGAGTGATTTGCAAAGCACCTTGAGCTATGGCTTCAAAGGGGCGATCGCACCGGATTTTTTCTGGTGCAAAATATTGCTTTACCCATGTCTGTACTGCTGGTATTTGTACGGTACCGCCAACTAATAGCACAGCATTAATATCGCCAACTTCAATTCCTTGGCGTCGTGCTTGTTGTAGTAGCTGAGTCATCGACTCATCAAGTCGTTCAAAAAACAAATGTTCTCTAAGGATACCTTCCAACGTATCGCGATCTAATTCCAACTCATAACTTTCAAAGGTTTCATCGTTGAAATAAACTTCACTCGCTTGGGTTTGAGTTGATAGCTGAATTTTTACCTTTTCCGCCAGTCGCATTGTTAAAGGACTGACTGATAAGCCTTGAGTTGTGGCAAAATAATCAACTATCCAATTGTCTAAATCAGAACCACCTAAATTTTGTCCAGCTTTAGCCAAGACATGAGCAGTTTTCACCTTTTGTTTGGAGTCTTCTGCTAAAAATTTATTGCCAAACTTGAGTAAAAACCCAACAGGCTTACTAGCGACTTTGGTACTTTTATCCAACTGCACCAAGGATAAATCCAATGTACCACCGCCAAAGTCAATTACCAAGAGAATTTCTTGGTCTGCCATACCATAACCTAAAGCGGCGGCTGTTGGTTCATCCAGCATCCGCACTTGTTCGACTGGTAATCCTTGACAAACTTTGCCCAACCAGTAACGATAAGCTTCAAAACTATCCACAGGTACGGTTAATACCAATGATTCCAATCCTCCTTGCATGGGTTCTAATTGGGTAATCACCTGGTTGAGGAACCATTGTCCCACTTGTTCAAAAGTAACTATTTGTCCATCTAATTCCGGTAAGAAACCTTGGATATCTGTACCGATACCGCGTTTGAAAGTACGGAAAAAGCGGGGATCATTTTTCAAGTCTAAACCGCGATCGCGCACTTGTTGCCCGACCAAAACTTGTCCTTTAGTAGCATTTTCTACATAAAGTAAACTGGGGACGAGTGGCGGATTTAGACTTTGTTGAACTGATAAACCGGGTAGATTGAGAGTTTCTGACTCTTGGGTGACAGGATTCCAACGAGTGATAACTGTGTTGCTTGTACCAAAATCGATTGCGATCGCCATATCTAGTAATTTTGCGCTTTTGTTGCCAAGACGCAAATAGCTACTTCACCTTTATTAAAAATTATTCTCTAACAGCCACCAAGAACGCAAATAGGCGATCGCTTGTTCTTTGTGTTTCGCTTCCACTTCAATCCAAGGTGCTTGGCGATAAACACTCGGCATAGCAATAATTAAATCACTATGCTTTCTATCATTAAAAGCTTCTTCCCCATTAGAAATATGAACTAATTGCCACTCAGGATTAGTCCAAGTTTGTTGAGCAGCATAAAACATTTCTGTCACACTGGGATCATCATAACTATCTAAATTCTCGTGACAGATATGATGATGAGCATCGAATACCAATGGCACACCAGTAAGTTGGCAAACTTCTAAAATTTCGCTAGCACTGTAAGCATACTCATCATTTTCCAAAGTCAAGCGACTTTTGATGTTTTCTGGTAGCTGCGAAATTACTTCTACTAACTGTTCAATTCGTTGAGATTTCCCACCATGAATATTCATCAACGACCAAGCAGAACGAGGTAAGCCCAACAAATCTAGTGTTCTCGCATGTCGTTGTAAAATTTTAATACTTGTTGTCACTACCTGCGGCGAATCAGAACTTAAGACTACATATTGATCAGGGTGCAGCACTATTCTGATCCCCAGTTGATTTGCCCGTTGTCCAATTTTACTCAAATCATCACTCATTTCCTCAAGCAAACTAGCCCCGATGTCATCTTCCCAATCACTCAATGGGAATAAACCAGAAGACATGCGATAAAGTCGAATATTATATTGTTGACAAAAAGTTAATGCCCCATCCAAACGCTGTAAGTTATCTCGATATAATTCTTTGAGGGTACTAGCGCGTTGTTCCTCACTCAATTGTAAATAGCGGGTGCGGGTAATCGTCCGAAAGCGCACCTGTTTAGAAAAAGTGATGCAAACCAATCCTAAATACGGCGGGGTATCTTTAGGTTTGGGGTGTACTACTGGGAGATTATCTAACTCAACTGGGGTCATTAACTCATAAATTTATGTGGTCGCCTCTTCGATTTAACTAGTTTTTGCCCCTGAATGATGAGTATCTGAAGGTAGAAAGTTTCCTCAAACTGATGGAAATAGCGGTTTCCTCCCCTAGTGCATAATTAGCGAGTGAAACTTTCACGCCGATTATCCATGACAACATTATACAGCGTATTGCAGGTTTATGAAGTACAGTAACAACAGTTTGTAAACCAGTT